>JAIRTH010000033.1 GCA_031255005.1 Puniceicoccales bacterium
TTTTTCTAAATTTACATTTTTATGTATTAGTTTGATCCTTGGAGGTTGCTCTTCGATAATGAATGATATGACCCCCAGTCGGGTGCCACAAAATCAGTCGCGAATATATACATTAACCATGGCTGTCAATAAAGACAGTTCTGATCTGCGGAAGAAAGGACTGAAGCCCTATGTGGTGATTAATGGCGTAAAACATGAGATGAATCCTGTAGGTTCTGGCAATATCTATTCCTATGATTTTAAAGTCCCGGCTGATGTGACCGAAATACCATATTATTATGAGTTGTCCCAAGAAAGTGTGGATCCAAAAAACGGGCCGATGAGTAAAAGTGTGGAAAAATCCAAGCTTTTTAAGCTTTCTATCAATCATAAGTATATTCTCACCATGGATTGTGAAAGAGGGCCAGTGGGTGCCAGAGTCTGTGTCCTTGGTTCAGGATTTTCATCCAGGGATATGATAAGAGTTGGTGGTATACCGGCCAAGGTGAAGAGTGTTTCGAAGGGTGCCATAGAGTTTATTATCCCATTGATGGAAGCCGAAACTTCCTATGATGTAATTTTGATCAATGGCAGCAATAGGATATTTGTTGGCAAGTTTTTTATTGATGTTTCTGAGTTGAGTTCCGATATGGAGTCCATAGCCATTGATAATGGCGAGAAAATTATGGTGTCTTTTTTCATAGATCATGATGCACCGGAAGATGGTCTGCCGCTGGATATTACAACGGATATTCCGGATAGTGTTATTATGCCAGAGGTTACCATTGTCGAAGGTAGTCGTTTCGCCGAAGTGGAGATCGAAGGGAGCAATAACAGCGATGCTGGATCTTTGTTTATCTATGCCACTGGATTCAATGAACTTGAGATTCCCATAACCGTTGGAGATCAATCGATGCCGATGGAAGAAAATAGGTCAACTGGTAACAAACAAAATAAACAAAGTAAACAAAATGTTCGGCTAGATGAAAAGCGTAGTGGTGATAGCAACAGGGTTAGTAATTTTACCTTTGATGAAGGTGATGATGGCGATGTGGTAGTGGTTCGCTAGATAGCGATGTGGCCATAAATAAAAAAATTGTTAAATTTCAAAAATGGGAATTCTATGTTCGCCTAATGACTGTATCTAATTATGTGTCTTAAACATTATTGTAAAAGGGTCACATAAATTTCGCGGATTCACTTTACTGGAAGTGGTAACGGTGATTAGTTTATTGTTGCTGATCTATGCCACTCTTACTGGTGTGGCGTCGGCTTACAAAGATTATGTGGTCAGAAATCGTGTAACGGCTGATCTCATTGAGTTGGCTGTTGCTTTGGAAAGGTATAAAGAAATTCATGGTGACTATCCCCGTCCATTGACCAACGTTTCTGGCGAAGAGAATGGAAAAATTTTGTATGCTTCACTGAAGGGAGATATAAATCCCTTTGGCCTAAGCATTCCGGCAGATCCTGAAAATGTTGATCCAGTAGATAGGAAAAAGGTCAATCTAGTGCCGGCAAAAATCAAAAAAATTTGCAATGAAAATGATATGAAATTTATCGATCAATTTAACCAAGATTATCTATATTACTACGCCACTCGAGGTGATGTAAATAATGAGCTATGGCAGAGACCTTCCTTTGTATTGGGCAGTAAGGGCATGGATGGAATTAGGACTGTGCAGATCGGAAGTGATGGTACAGTTTCTCCGGATAAGGGAGATGATATGATCGTAGGTAATACAGGAATGTTATGAAAATTTGCAGAAAAAGATACGGATATTCATTGATTGAGGCGGTGGTCGTCATGGCTATCATTGGATTGATGTCAGCCATGTTGATACCGGCAGTAACTAAATCCAATCGATCCATTAAATTGACCCAGTCGAGACTTCGCATAGCGAAGATTGCCAATGCTCTGAAAAGCTATTATGCAGAATATGGTTGTTGGCCTGATGCGCTGAAACCAAATGTGGCCTATTCATTCATTGAAAAGACAGCGATATTTTCCTCTATGCTGATTGGCAACGTAAACTATGTGAGTAATTATCAGCAACAGGATCTGTTATATCTGAACCCGAAGCGGTTAAAATTCATGAAGGTGGTTGATGATGATCTATATAGAATGGGTACTCGGCTACAAAAAGATAAATTGGCAGATGGGTTCAATAATCCTGCCATTTATGTCATATTTGCTGATCCCAATGAAGATCCTATAAAAATTCCTCCATCGGCTTTTAATTTATATCCATCGATTAAGGCCGTGGTTCCAGAGGATGGATTGGGTGAAAGCGTAGCGGTTTTCAGCTATGCCGAAGAAAAAACCTTGCATTCCAATGTCCGAAGTGATGCCATGGATGTGTTAAGCTGGGATTAGTATCAGTTTAGTAGTAGTTTTTTAAGATCTTTTGTACTTTCATTGCTCACAATGACAATCATTTGATCGTTGGCGTCTATTATATCTTCTGCACAGGGCACTTTGGTGTGAAATTTATGCGACAGAGCGACGGCGATGCAGTGGGGCGGCCATGGTATTTCGTGAATTTTTTTTCCCACATAGTCACTTTTTTCGGAAATTTTTAATTCTAAAAACGAACCAGAATCATCCGGAAATCTTGATAATTCTACGCATTTTTCCGTGGAAATATATTTTATTAATTCGTTGACCGTTGCTACCCTAGGATATATTATCTTTTTTATTCCCAAGCCTTTGGTTATGTTCATGAGGGTTTTTTCATAGTCACCTTTATTTAAAGTTAGCATAACATTTTTGGTGCCAATGTGACAAGCCTGAAGAGAGGTCATTATATTTTCTTCATCATCTTTGGTGCAAGCTATGAAGTAGTCGCTGAGATTGACCTGTTCTTCCCTCATCAGAGCTTCCGATGTGGCATCGCCATGGATGACAGTAATATTTCTAAATTGTTGTGACAGAGTGTCGCAGATTTCTCTATTTTTTTCGATGATGCGAATTTTATACTTTGAATCATTCAGATATCTTATCAATGCAATGGCCGTTTCATTGCCACCAAATACTGTTATGGAAGATGATTCTGGAAATTCCTGTGGCTTTAGTTGATCGCTGATTTCACTTATGGCTACAGAGGTTCCAATGATGGTTACTATATCGCCCACATGCATATCGGTTTTAGCTGTGGCCACTTCATATTTATCATCGCGGCAGATGCATCCGATCCGTATGCTTGGATCTAGCCTTATTTCTTGCAATGTTTTGCCCACAAACTTTGAGTCTGCGCTGATTTTTATTTGCTGGGCATCAATGGATCCTCGGGCAAAATTTTCCACTACCACTCGGCCAGGATTTATTATTTCCTTAGCAAATTCCAGGGCACATAGGGCATCAGGATTGACAAACATATCTATGCCAAAGTGCAATTGATAGTTCAACTGAGAGTTGTCCACGTAGGTCCTATCGCTGGCACGGCAAATGGTCATACCTGCTCCCAAGGCTTTGGCTATGGAGGCTGATAATAGATTAGATCGATCATCACTGGTCATGGCCATAAAGAAATCGCAATTTTTTATATCTGCATTGGTCAGCGTTTCGGCCGAACAACCGTTGGCACAGATCACCCGAGCATCGAAGCGCTCGTAGATTGCTTTGGATGTGAATGGATTGCTATCTATGACCGTTATTCTGTGACATTGACTAAATATTTCTGCCAAAAATCCACCCACATTGCCAGCACCAACGATTGTGATTTCCATAGATAATTGTTATTTTTTTCTGATAATTTTTTTTTCGGCCATTTCTCCAACAATGCAATCAACGATTAGCATGTTCTCTGGTCGATTATTTATGGATTTTATCTTATCGATTATGTCGGTAATTATGCGTTCCTCTTCGGTTTGTTCTTTTATAAACCAAAGCAACATTTCCTGGCTCTCATAGTCATGTTCTTTTAAGGTCAAGGTATATAGATTATGGATTGATGTGGTGATTTTTGTTTCATTTTTGAGAGCTTCTTCGAAGGTTTCCAATGGCGATGTGTAGATGCATTGAGGATGAGAAATGGAAGCAAGGTCGATCTGAGAGTTTCTATCCACCAGATAGTTGAACATCTTCATAGCCTGTTCGATTTTTTCTATTGCTTTGCCTCTCATCCATTTGGCAAACCCGAGATAGGGGGTGGATTCGAACCAGGCCGCCATACCTAGGTATATATAGGCAGCTTCGAACTCGTTTTTTATCCGATCGTTTATAGATATTCTTATAATTTCTTTGATTTTCATATATTCCTGATTCTTTGTCACTTTCTACTTTTCAACGGCATGGCAATTTTTTTCAATGGCTTTGTGAATTTTTTAAATTTCGAAAACAAAAGGATTTTGGTAGCCGGTGTGGCTAATCGGAAGAGCATTGCTTGGGTTGTGGCTTCGAAACTAAAGTCTGCCGGTGCAAATGTTATTTTTAGTATCCGGTCCAAGGCGAGATTGGAAGCGCTGGGGAGCCTAATGGATGGCGAAGAAGTATATATATGTGATGTGGAAAGGGAAGAGGATATTCTGAAGCTGGGAGAAGATATCAGGCGAAGTGGTGAAAAAATTGATGGTTTTTTCCATTCCATAGCCTTTGCAAATTATTCTGCTGGCATGGGTAAATTTCACGACACTTCGAGGAAAGATTTTTTGCAGGCAATGATCATATCATGTTTTTCTTTGGTGGAGATGTCTAGGCTATTGAAGCCAATGTTTTCAGAAGAGGCTTCGGTGGTTACCATGGGCATATCATCACAGGTTACGGCTGAAAGCTATGGTTATATGGCACCAATCAAGGCAGCCTTGGACAGTAGTGTAAGGTTTTTGGCAAAGTCATTCAGTGCAGATACGAAGGTCAGATTTAATTGCGTTAAAGCCGGGCCGTTGAAAACCAGCGCATCGGCAGGAATTCCAGGATATATAGATAATTACTTGTACGCTGAAAAGATGACATTTAGAAAAAAAGCAGTCCGCACAGATGAAGTGGCCAATGTGGTGCTTTTTCTTTTGAGCCATAGTTCCAGCGGAATCAATGGCCAAGGTATTGTGGTAAATGCTGGTATGGATATTAATTATTTTGATAGGAAACTTATCAACGCTGTTGTCAATGCGTCCAATGACTAAAATATTTATAAAAAAGTAAAATTTTTTTATTGTGTAGCTAAGATTTCTTGTCATAAATATTAGAAATGGTTAGGTCGATGGCAAACGGTTATAATCGACAAAAAGAGGAAAGATGGTGTTTTGCTTAAATATTTGCTTGATATTAAGGTTATTAATCTTTCGTGTAATTAATTTATTAAATTTATAAAATAAGTGTATAAAAATATAATAAGTTTATGAGTAAAAATGATATCCAAGAAGAACAGAAAGTTCAGATAATGCAAAAAAAAGATCAGGATATATTACCTAAAATATTATCTAAAAATGAAGGTGAAAAGCGGAGGCGTGGGAGACCAAGAAAAATTCAAAATGTACCTAATGCTTTAGAAAATTCAGGTGATGTCAGATATGCAGCAACAAGGCAAGAAAATGATATTAACAAAAGTTCTTCGTCCATAGCTTATGAATACACTAATTCTCATGAAGTCAGTGACGATTGGTCACCAAAGGATAGCCAGGAAGGAATTAAAGAAGCGAATGTATTTGGTGAAATTAAGGAAGTAAATATACTGGATAAAAATAAGGCACATCAATGCATCTGTTCAAATGATATGAGCCAAAATGCATATATTTCGAATGAAAATATAAAAAGGAATATGCCAAGCAGAGGCCATAGGAATGTGCAAGAGCATCAACAAAATCAACAGTATAGAGATAAGTCATTGAAGCAGAATACGATCCAGAAACTGCAGCATGGCAACAATAATAATTCGAAGAGGAAAATTCAGCCTACGGTGAGAATTGGTGCATTTTCACTTGGCAGTTTAAGAAATTTGAATTTTTTACAAAGGAAAGATTTATTGGATGAATTTGCGGCTTCAATGCTAGATGAAACCAATTCTGTCTTTGCGTTGGCGGACATATATGATGATGCTCAGGATGTGATGGAGGCCAAGGCTGTTCGTATGTTTGGATTGACCAATGATAAATTTATTTCAAGAGGAAAAATCATTGATTCGTGTATAGAAAAAGCTTTTATGGAAAAAAAACCTGTTTTGGTTGCGGGTATAATCGAATCCATAGAAGGAGGTGACGGGGTAATTGTATATAAGCCAGATAATTATCGTATACGACCTAAAAGTGCCTATATACCAAGATGTTTGATACAACATTATGGCCTTAGACGGGGGCAAAATATTAATGCCTATGTTCATCCGCCGTCCATGCAATCAACCTGTCCATTTGTTCTAAAAATTGTAGATGTTCTTGGAATAGAACCAGATAAGGTTTCCATTTTGCCAAGGTTTAAGGAATTGACGCCCTATTATCCTACCGAGCGTCTTTTATTGGAGACCAGTGATGGTGCCAAATGGGATAATTTTTCCATGAGAATAGTGGATTTGTTGACACCCATCGGATTGGGCCAGAGAGGGTTAATAGTTGCTCCTCCGCGAACAGGAAAGACGGTTTTGTTGCAAGGGATTGCCAATGCCATAACAAATAATCGGCCGGATGTGCATCTCATAGTATTGCTGATAGATGAAAGGCCGGAAGAGGTTACGGATTTTTCTCGCCAAGCTTCTGGTGAGGTTATTAGCTCTACCTTTGATGAGTCTCCAGATAGTCATGTCCATGCGGCAGAGATAGTTGCGGAAAATGCAAGGCGAAGGGTTGAAGCAGGGCAACATGTGGTGATTTTATTGGATTCCATAACTAGACTTGCCAGAGCCTATAATGCTGAGCAGCCCTGTACCGGAAAAGTATTGTCTGGTGGTATGGAGGCCAATGCGTTGCAATTGCCCAAAAGGTTTTTTGGTTCTGCGAGAAACATAGAAAATGGTGGTAGTTTGACCATAATAGCTACGGCTTT
>JAIRTH010000034.1 GCA_031255005.1 Puniceicoccales bacterium
GAAATATGATAAAAGAATTATGAAATTTTACGAGAAATTTTACAAAAAAAATCAGCAAAAAACTATCAATCGTTTTGGCGGGATAGACGGGACTCGAACCCGCGACCTCCTGCGTGACAGGCAGGCGCTCTGACCAATTGAGCTACTACCCCCAAGCCAATGATATGGAATCTGAAGCTTAGCACGGTTTTGTCAAGAGCTGTTTCTTTGCAAAGCATTAGATAATTTTATATTTCCCATTGGCAATAACCATATTTCTCGGCCAATCCCTTTATGGCCTCAGCAGCAGCTTTTCGCCATCAATGGAATCACGGCTACAACAATTTATAATATTCCACAGCAGATCAATTTAGAAGCAAAACCTTTAAATTTCATCGAAAAAAAATGCAATGAGCTGAATCCGTAGACCAATGGTCGGATGAATATTTTGCATGGCACCGAATCAACATTCCGACAAAGCTTAATACATCATTGAACTTCATAATGTTATAACATACATTCATCTGGGTCTTCAGATATATTTACGCAAAATACTATGGGAGCAAATTTTCTGCCAATGCCAATCTATATAGACGTTAAATAAATAAAAATATGCAAGAATAAAAATAGTCTCTTGAAATTTATTGAATTATTATAATCACATTGTTACCATCTCTGCATCAATAGGTTTGCAGCGGGTTTATATTAATGTATTTCATTGGTTATGAAGAAATTGGTTATAGCAGAAAAACCGAGTGTTGCTCGGGATATTGTAAATGTTCTTGGAAAATTTGAAAAAAATGGAGAATTTTATGAAAATGATGACTATGTGATCAGTTCAGCTGTTGGCCATTTGGTCGAGCTTTTCATGCCCGAAGACATTGATACAAATCTGAAAAAATGGTCACTGGACGTACTTCCGATTTTGCCAAAAAAATTCGAAAAAAAACCCATAGAACAGACGAAAAAAAAGTTTAATGAGCTCAAAAAATTGATGGCACGCAAGGACATTGACATCGTAATAAATGCCTGTGATGCCGGCCGAGAGGGCGAATTAATTTTCACCTATATCTATGAATTGGCTGGTTGCAAAAAAATAATAAAACGGCTATGGCTATCATCGATGACCATCGAAGCAATTCGCGATGGATTTTCACGTCTGCGCACCGAAGAAGAAATGAAAAACCTCCAATATGCAGCCAAATGCCGCTCCGAAGCCGATTGGCTAATCGGCATAAATGGAACGAGGGCCGTGACGACCAAAATGTTTCGAACAAGAGCAGGCAATGTGGCCACCGTAGGGCGAGTCCAAACTCCAACCCTATCAATGATCTGCACCAGAGAAAAGGAAATAACAAATTTTATGCCCAGAGATTATTGGCGAATCATCGGAAATTTTGGCATAACAAACGGCACATACCTCGGCACGTTCAATAAACTCAATGTCCAAAAAAACGATCCTCAGGACCGCGGAGATCGAATCTGGTCCGAAGAAGAAGCAAATAAAATAATCAACGAAATCAATGCTGCTAAAGTGGCCATTGTTTCAGAAAAAAAGAAGAGGACAAAGCAGAATGCTCCACGACTCTACGACCTAACCACATTGCAGAGAGAAGCAAATACACGCTACAGCATGCCAGCCGGCATGACTTTAAATCTGGCCCAATCCCTCTACGAAAAACATAAATGCATCACCTATCCCAGGACCGATGCCAATGCGCTGCCAGAAGACTATGGCCAAACCTGTGTCGATATTTTAAATTCTATCACTCAGGAATTCAAAGAGTTCGCGGATATGGTTTTGAAAAATAACTGGGTGGACACATCCAATAAAAAAATATTCAACAACAAACAAATCAGCGATCACTTCGCCATAATCCCCACGGTAAAACGGCCAACCTCTTTGTCCGAAGAGGAATCAAAAATCTACTCAATGATAGCCAAACGGTTCATTGCAATTTTCTTCCCGGCAGCCGAATTCGACGTAACAACCAGAATGTCCAAAGTGGGACACCATGAATTTTTTACCGAAGGAAAAGTTTTGGCCAAGCCAGGATGGCTGACCGTCCATGGCAAAGCTGCCGCCGATCCGGAAAATGAAACAATACCAGCTTTATCAGAACAAGATGGAGAACCAGCTAAGGCCAATGTGATAGAGGTCCGTGCATCCAAAGAAGCCACCAAGCCGCCGCCTAGATATACCGAAGCAACTCTTCTGGCGATGATGGAAAGTGCCGGCAAAATGGTTGATGATGAGGAACTTGCTGAAGCTATGAAGGAACGTGGCCTTGGCACACCAGCCACCCGGGCCCAAACCATAGACCATCTGATCTCTTTGAAATACATCGAAAGAAATAAACGCGACCTGATACCTACGCCAAAGGCCGAAGATCTGTTTACATTTTTAGATGCCTTCAATATCAATATTTTATCAAGTCCAGCCCTGACCGGAGAATGGGAATATAAGCTACGCCAAATGGAACAGGGGAACCTGGACCGAGAGTCGTTTATCAACGGCATCGTTGATCTGACCAAGGATATTGTAGAAAAATTAAAACTTTTTAATGAAACGGATAAAGCCCTGCGACAATCAAACCTCATATCTCCCAGCGATAACCTGCCAATGCAGGAAACCTTAAAGGATTTTAGATCTCAGGATGGTCAAATAGTGCTGCCAAAGACTCTATCCGGCAGAAGGATGCTAAGTCATGAACTTGAAGAGCTATTGCGAAATAAAAAAGTTGGCCCCATAGATGGATTTCGATCCAAATTAGGAAAATTGTACTCGGCAACACTGGTACTCGATGAAACTGGCAAAATCAGTTTTTCCTTTGAAAAAAACACCGAACATGCAGATGATCCATTGATTACCATTGAGAAGCTACAAACCTGTGAAATTATTTGTAAGTGCCTATGCAATAATTGCAACGGAAACGTCTATGACTATGAAAATGCCTATATATGCGAAAATTTCATAAATAAAGATAAAGAGGCAAGGTGTACACTTCGGATCGGCAAGTATGTACTTGGGAAAGAGTTAAGCCGAGAACAGGCAATCAAACTGATATCCGATGGCAAAACAGACATGATAGATGGATTTCGATCTAAAAAAACCGGCAGACTTTTTTCTGCCATATTGATTTTTAATCAAGGAAAACTCAGCTTCGAATTCCAGACAAAATCCAAGGCCGTAAACAAGTACACGCCGCCAAACACCTTATAGGTCATAAAAAATCAACCTCTGGCAAGGGTCATCACAAACACCTGGGAATAGCCTCCTTCTTGGAGCTCTCTCACGCATTCATTTATAGTGGCACCGGTGGTCATAACATCATCTACTATAACAAGTTTTGTATTTTTTGGGAAATCTATATCTTTGCGCAGAGCAAAGGAGTTAACCACATTTTTAACCCTAGCTTCTGGATCCAACTCCGTCTGCGATCGATTATGCCTTTTTTTAATGAGCAAATTTTTTACCACGGAATTTTGGACGACTCTGCACAAGCCTTTCGCGATCAACTCACTTTGATTATAGCCTCGGGAAAAAAACCTCCGCCAATGAATCGGGACCGGCACGAGCACTGCATTGGAAACCAGCTCCACCATCGCCCTATTTTTCAAAACCATGGACTCGATGTCTGACAACATATACTCGCCGGATTTGTACTTCAACTCATGGATAATTTCCCGGGCAACGCCTTGAAACATCCACAGCGACATGGCCTTATTGAATCTTGGAGGATTTAATTTACATTGGACACAGAGTCTATCATCGGAGGCAACGGCGCCAGCAAAGGGCATGCCACAGCGAGAACACAGCGGCTCGGTGGTCCAACACAGCTGAGATGCACAGTAATCACACACATAGCGAAATTTGCTGTTTTTTAAAAGTTTATTACAGGCACAGCAATGACGCGGAAACAGCAGATCAACAAGGCAACCCAGCCAGGATCTCAAACTCATAATTATTTATTATCAACCCATTTGTCTATGCTTTGCACTGTCCAAGACTGTTCCTTTTGGCCAATTTTGATGGTAACCACATCTTCAACTTTCTTGCCCAACAATGCTTTACCCAGTGGAGTTTTATAGGACAAAATACCTTTATCCGGATCGCTATCCCAGGCTCCGAGCACAGCATACTTTACCACTTCTTTGCCATTTACCGTCTTCAAGTTAACCACCGTTCCTATGGAAACAACGCTGTCACTGGCCTCGGAAAAATCAACTATCTTTGCGCGTTTCAACTCTGACTCCAATTGAGCCTTCCTTGCCAATAGCGTATCCTGGTCTTGCTTGGCCATCTTATACTCAGAGTTCTCTCGGAGATCTCCATGTTCTCGTGCCACCTCAATGGCCTGCTTATTTGCCGGAATCTTTTCATTGACAATGGTTTCATACTCCTTGGTCCGGACATCAAAGCTGGTCTGGGAAACCATCAAAAATAGTTCATCTTCTCTAACCACACTCTGCTTACTGGATATAATTGTCTGAACCCCAGGAAATTCTTTAACAAATCTTGCCAGCAATGACCGCTTGGTAAGATCATCAAATCCTTGGCTGGCAATGAGTATCTGAGCCAAATCTCTGGCAGTATCATCGTTGGCACCGGCCAACAAATCCTTGATCAAATTCCTATCCTCGCTCAATATGTCAGCCAATGGAATTCTCTTGGTTCCAGAACTGAGCAGCGCCTCAGTGTCTATGGCCATCAACACAGCTTTCAATAGCCGTGGTCCTATGATCTCTTCGGGAATCACATCCATGAATTTTCGCACATGTCTGTTTTTCACTAACCATAGTAGAAGTGACGATTTTAATGATCTCTCATTTAACCACTTAAGTAAATTATCTGCCAAAAGTTCTTCGCAGCCTCGGTCCATCAAAAACAGTACACATTCGTTGGTAAATTTACCTTTGCTGTTCTTCAATAGGTTCGAACAGTAGGATTCCCATTCGTCTGGATAGGCACAGGTGATCAGGCCTAAAAATCTTTGATAGTAATTACTCGGCAACTCATCAACCAGTTTAGAAAAATTAGAACTATCCCGAATTATGGATTCAGGCGACGGCTCCAAAGATTCCACATCACTGCCAATCAAAGAAGCTAAATCGTTTCTAATCCAACAACAGTGAAGTCTTTGGGCCAAAGTAAGTTTTTTATCTTCGGTGGTAAGATAGGTGGTCAAATCATCCACCACACCTGCCACATCTCCAGTCAGAGCAGATCGGCTCTCCTCGGGCAATGATAAAATTTTCTCGGCAATCTGTATTCTTTTAACCGGATCTCGGTTTATGCGCAACTGTTCAAGTATTGCATCTTCTTGGCTCACAGGTTCTTCTCTTAGGACAAAGGTGTTGGATTTGGTTTCGGACTGTCCAATTCTCGGATCATTCGCCAACAGCTTCTTCGCCGATGCCCACCATCTTCTATAAGCAAGCTCGCCAATTATACGCCTAAATACTCTTTCAATTTCACTCACAGCCACTTCGCGATCAACTTCAGCGGTCATCATCTCGATTATAAGCCCCACCGGGTCTTCCTTTGCTGCCTTTAGCATACCGCTTTTATCTCGATGAAAACGGACCAACACATTGTCCTCATCCAGAATCTCCAACTTCCTAGCACAAAACACCGGGTCCATGGCATGCTCAAGTCCATCCTCGAAGACAATCAAAAGCTTATTTTGGGCCTTATCATAGGATCTTATCTGCCCAAAACCCCAGCTTTGATGCATGCAAAATGCACCATCATCCATCTTGCGTAACCTTGCAATCTCATGATCAAGCAATGATTGCTTACGCACAATATTCTCCACCGTCTCTTTTTCCATTTCAAAGCTATATAAATTTATTAAATGTTTCGATCAATAATTTCAATCATCGATGTTGTCAATATTTTCGATTCCACGAATTTCATTCCATTGACAATGCAAGTATTTTTATGACCCTTTGTAAATACTTCTATGGAAAATTATGTAAAATTATGCCTAGATCGGCATCCTAGGCTGAATTGCTGCGAAGCGGATATGCTAAATTCCATTGATTTTTTGTGCGATTGCTTTGAAAAAAATAACAAGCTTCTGCTCTGCGGCAACGGTGGCAGCGCTTCGGATTCGAGCCATATGGCTGCAGAGCTATTGAAAAGTTTCCGGCTCAAACGAAGCATCACCGGTCCAATGGAAAAAGAACTCGATGAAGATCTGATTGAAAATCTTCAGGGATCATTGCCAGCCATTTCATTGCCAGATTTCGTTGCTACAAACACCGCCTATGCCAATGACTGTGCTCCGGAATACCCGTTCGCCCAATTGGTCTTCGGCCTCGGCCAAAAAGATGACATTCTTTTTGCCCTATCCACCTCGGGCAATTCCAAAAATATTATCCTAGCAGCTCGAACGGCCTTGGCTAAAAAGATGAAAGTAATCGGCCTTACAGGATTAACCGGCGGACAGTTGCTCGATCACTGCAGCATTTGTATCCGCGCTCCGGAAACCGAGACCTATCTAGTTCAAGAACTTCATATGATTATTTATCATACAATTTGCCTAGCAGTGGAGCAATATTTTTTTAGCAATTAGGAAAAATTTGTAATTGATATTCAGTTTTTACTAGTATAGTCAGCCACATGTATTATAATATTCGGCCAAAATGCGGCTACACAGATTTTTAGCAAAAGACAGGGTTATTGACATCAAAAGTAAAACATTTGAAGATGCTATTGTTGAACTTTTGGAGGTATGTCGGCTTCCGAGAACCATCGGTAGTCCGGAAGAAATACTTCATCTCATTATTGAATCTGAAAAGACTATACCTACCTATCTCGGTGACGGCATAGCCATGCCTCATGTTAAACTAGCCATTCCCAGACCCTACATCTTTGCCGTGGGTCGATGTCCCTATGGGCTGTCCGATAGCAATTCTTCGGATCACAAACAGATAAAAGTATTATTTCTATTATTGTCGGCCAATGGTGGAGATTTATATTTGAATGTATTATCTTCTTTGGCAAGAATATTACAGGATCCTTCGGTGGCCAATGAGTTACAAAATCAGCCATCCATTAGGGCATTTAGATCAAAAATAAATGAAATATTTGTAGGCGATAAGGCCAGCGAAAATCCCAGTGAAACCAAATTCAATAATCTAATACTAGATAAGGCAAAACAAATAGCCTATGCAGCCAAATGTTCGGCCGTGATGATTTTTGACGATGTTATAACCGGAGATTCCTACGATTGTGCTGATAAATTCGGCAATTTAAAGACACTATTTGTTACACAAAAAGCCAATGCCCTTTCGGGCCAATCGAATTTTTTAAACAATATTATTTTTGTGCAATCTTTTTCAACCCATAGGCTGGCTCAACTTAGAAGTGCCATAATAATAGGACTGACCCGAGGATTGATTCAAGGCAATGAGAAAATATGCTGCATTTCAGGAATAACCAAAAGTAATATGTTTGACACCATATCGGTCATAGATATTGCCAAGGAATTCAGCTCATCTGTATCTGCGACCAATGGCAAAATGTTTCTCCAGGATGGCATTAGACCCGAGGTTTTGGAACGCCTATTGGCCATTGTTGGTGACATTTCCGTCGAAGGCCGAGAAGGCAAACCTGTGGGCTGTCTGTTTGTTTTAGGAGATATAGAAAAAATAAAGCCATTCACTAAACAGTTGGTCTTGAATCCTTTTTTTGGATATAAGGAAGAAGAACGAAATATTCTAAATCCATTCATGGCCGAGACTGTGAAAGAATTTTCAACCATAGATGGTGCTTTTATTGTCCGAGGAGATGGCGTCATAGAATCGGCTGGTACATTGATTCAGGCACCAAATAATCACAACATTCAAATGCCCAGCGGGCTGGGAACTCGTCATGCAGCAGCAGCAATTATTTCATTGGTATCCGAAAGCATAGCAATCACTGTATCCGAAAGCACAAACCAAATCACCCTATTTCGAGACGGAAAAATGACTGCCCTGTCCGAACAAAGCCTTTCGGCATCCACTCTGTGAGTTTTCTATGAACCGGTATATTTTATTAAGTCCCAGTCTTTGGCCGGCGCCATGACAGCATTCAGATAGGCTAAACACTTGGCTTCGGCTGCCCGCATCTCTAGTATATCCGCATCGCTAACATCTTCCAATCCAGCTAAATGCAGATATCCATGGACCAGATAAAGTTTGATTTCTGAATCCAATGTAGTTCCAAACGCCCTGCAACACTCTAGAGCATAGCTTGGACAGATGACGATTTCTCCGGCAAACCCCATGAAATCATCGCCATCGAATGTCATCACATCGGTGGGCGTTGGATCATAAAGAAACTTACCATGAATAGAAGCCATAGTCTCCCTATCGATAAACGCGACAGAAAGATCTCCGGCAGGAATACCATAGCCATCGAAATCGTCAAGATTCCAAAACAAAGATATAATCCGACTTTGATTAAACACGAAATCAGCGCAACTATCGGTCACATCAATAACTCGGCGCACTTAAAAATCTACTTCTTTATTTCTCGATGAAGGGTATGCCTCCTAAGAAACTTGTTGTATTTCATTTTTTCCACACGCTCGGTTTGTAATTTCTTATTCCTTGTAGACATATAGCGCGAAACTGGCTTACCTTCCTGTTTAGCTTCTGTACATTCCAGAATTATATACTCTCTCGGCATGGAATAAATCTCAATAAAACCAAAATTATTGTCAATAATTAAATTTGACTAAAAATATTTTATGAACAATTTATTCTTAACAATCCAATTGACATTGCCATAGATGGCATAAAATTACATAATACAGTTTATGCTCAAAAAATTACGTAACGCATTGATAACAGGCACCATACTGATACTGCCACTGGGAATAACCATAATTGTGGTCGACCTACTTTTGGATCATATTGGAGCTCCGTCCAGCAAATTTTTTCTGAGTTTTCTAGGCATATCCGTACCGGATGAGTTTTGGATGAGCACCATAGTCAACATACTATCCACACTCATATTGGTGATCATTGTATCGCTCTTCGGTGTGCTCTCTAAGTATTTGCTTGGCAAAACGATAATAAATTTGACCGAAAAAATTATCGACAAATTACCATTCATAAATACAGTTTATAATACCGTTAAGCAGATTGTCGAGACCTTTAGCAAGAATCGAGATGCGGTTTTTCAATATACTGTATTGGTCAATTTTCCCCATAAGGATTCCTATTCCATCGGCTTTGTCACCAGCGAAACCGATGGAGAAATCAAGGAAAAAACTGGTAAAACCATTGTCAACGTCCTTGTGCCAACCACTCCAAACCCCACCAGTGGATTTTTGCTACTAGTCCCCAAGGATAACGTAATCTATTTGGACATGTCCGTCGCCGATGGAATGAAAATGATAATATCCTGTGGTGTGGTAACTCCACCCTATCCCATTAAGACGGACGAAGTTAAGAAATAACCAATGAATCAACAACGCCATTTTATCTGTGGCAATGACGATTTTCTTGTGGATCGAGCCGCCGTTGAGATTTATAAAAAAATAGCCCCAGACGAATCATCGATTGAAATTTTTAACTGTTCCTGCTCAACAATTAATGAAACTATGGCTCGGTTAGACGATCTATGCATTTCGCTTAGGACATGGCCAATGTTTTGCACCAGAAAATTTATATGGCTGCGTAATGCTAATTTTTTGTGTGACAACATTCTAAGCAAATCCGAAATCGTTCGCGAAAAAATATCCACAGTGCTAGAAGAAATCCAACGATGCGCCCATTGTGATCTCATCCTATCAGCTTCACCGGTAGATAGAAGATCCAAATTTGTAAAGGCATTTGCCGAAATTTGCAATTATAAGTACTTGGATATAAGCAAATTAAATAACACATTATCCAGTGCATCTAAATACTTTAAAGATCAGGAAATTTCACTAACTAAAGATTTTTTGGAAAAAATAGTCTCGAAAATAGGCAGTGACTCGCGCACACTTTTCAGCGAAATAGACAAGCTAATAACCTATATATATCCGCGTAAGACTGTGTCAGCGAAGGACATAGATGATATCATTATGGAAACTCAAGCCAGCGATTTTTTCGAAACCGTCGATCTATTCTTCCAAAAAAATTCACCAGCTGCCTTGGATGCATTGCACAAATATTTCATCAAAACCTCCGAAGCTAGGCCGCTATTGGCCGCACTGCAAAGCCGAAATAGATTGATGTTGCAAATCTCCGCCCTGCGCAAAACCCATAGTCTCCGGACAAACTTCACTCAGGATACATTAAATAGGCTTGAAAAAGAATATAAATCTGACCAGAATGACCACAAATCCAAAACTAATTACTCCATTTTTAAACAAAACCTATGGTATGTTAACCGGGTCGCATTAAGCGCTAACATGTTTACAATCAAACAATTAATGTCATTTCAATTTTTGTTTTCAGCAACATTTTTTTCGCTTATAAAACACTACGATTCCCAGAAAGAAGTTATGGTAGCTTTATATAAAAAATGCACGCGCGTGATATGAGACAAATAAGAAAAGTCAAGTATTTTATCAAAAAAAAAGCCAGGCATATGGATAAAAAAATAGATTCTTTCGCCGAATTTTTATCCGATGTGCTCTATGGCCGAAGGACCGATCGCAAGTCCAAACTGTTTATATCGCTGGTTTGGCCATTGTCATATCTGTTCGCCCTCATCGTAAAAATAAGAAAAATGATGTATGAAAACAAAATTTTGACATCATTCTCTCTGGGCTGTCCGGTGATAGTTGTGGGAAATCTGACCGTTGGAGGCACTGGAAAAACACCAGTGACGGAAATGCTGGCAAAAAAATTGCTCAAAAAAGGCCGAAAAGTTGCCATCATAAGCCGCGGTTATAAAAGCAAAAAAGATCCGCTGATAAAGAGATTTTTTAGATGGATGACCCATCGAAACCCACCTCCACCAAAGATTGTTAGCAACGGCACATCGCTGCTGCTCTGCTCCGAAAAAGCCGGTGACGAACCATTCATGCTCGCCAGAAATCTTCCTGGCGTGCCTGTAATCGTCGACAAAGATAGAGTAAAGGCCGGAAATTATGCCATAAAAACCTTCGGAGCCGATGTGCTCTTGCTAGACGATGGCTTCCAATATTTCAGGCTGTCAACAAATATGCAGTGGCTTCTAATCGATCGGACAAATCCATTCGGCAACGGCAAACTCCTTCCCTGCGGGATACTTAGAGAACCAACAAGTCATATCAATCGCGCCTCCTGTGTGATCATCACTAAGTCCGATGACAAAGCCGATGCGAAATTAGAGAAGACAATCCGGACCTACAACCAAACTGCAAAAATAATATATTGCCGCCACACCCCAAAACATCTAGTGAACCTTAAAGATAACTCCATCAAGCCATTAGACCATCTTAAAAATAAGAGAGTTGCTGTATTCAGCGGCATCGCCATGCCAGACAGCTTCGAAAATTTTATAAAAACCACCGGTGGCCATGTGGTCCATAGGAGAAGATTTCTCGATCACCACAGATTCCTGATAGGAGAACTGGAACGCATGGATGAAAATGCATCCTATGTCCGTGCAGATGTTATAGTTACCACCGAAAAAGACTCGGTTAGAGTAGATGAAAAATTTGAATTTTCCATCCCGGCCTACTATTTGCGCGTTGAAATAGAACTCCTTTCCAAAGAACAAGAACTGGAATATGCCCTGGATTTCTTGCAAACAAAACCGCCAATCATACAGCAATTGGAGCCTTTATTGGTCCATGTGGATCATAGTCCAACAAATTAATATCTTTGTACCTAAAGGCATCTATATCATCCACTTCGCCATTAAGAGTCACCCGAGGCAACTCCTTCGGCTTCCGAGACAACTGCTCTTTCACCTGATCAATATGGTTCACATATATGTGCACATCACCAAAACTGTGAACGAATTCAGCAGCCTTCAGACCGCAAACCTGCGCAACCATCAGAGTCAGAAGCGAATAGGACGCAATATTGAATGGCACCCCCAAAAACATGTCAGCACTGCGCTGATACAGCTGACAACTCAATGCCCCAGAGGAAGATACATGAAACTGAAATAGCGAATGGCAGGGAGGTAGCGCCATTCTATCCAACTCACCCACATTCCAGGCATTGACCACATGCCGACGCCCATAGGGATCTTCTTTTATCTGCTTTATAATCCGAGAAATTTGATCCACTTCTCTCCCATCCTGCGTCCCCCAGCGACGCCACTGCTTACCATAAACTGGCCCAAGATCTCCCTTGGCATCGGCCCAGTCATTCCATATCTTTACGCCATTCTCTTGTAAATACTTAACATTGGTTGAGCCTTTCAAAAACCATAGCAATTCATATACCACCGACTTGAAGTGAACCTTCTTTGTGGTCACCAACGGAAACCGATCTTTCAGATCAAATCGCAGCTGAGCGCCGAACAAACCGATGGTGCCTGTTCCGGTGCGATCCTTTCTAAGTTCTCCATTATCAAATACATATTTCAATAGATCTAAATACTGTTTCATAGTCCATGCTAATTCAACGATGGATCATCCGGCAACTCCCTAAATAACAGCATTCCTGGATTTATCCTGGCAACCATCGCCTCCCATAGTTTTTCGCCGCGCTCTCGGGTGTCAAACAAATAACCAATATCTGCCACCAACCAATCGCCTCTAAGTATTTCCATTAGAAGTTGATATGGCGCCCAACTGGTACAACCAAGATAGCCGCGAATCTGGGCCCCTTCCTCTCGAACGGAAATCTCCTCGGCCTCTAATTTATTTACATTATACCTCAATTCATAACCCACATCATTGTCATGGGGAATCCAAGCTGTCAAAGTTATGTGCCTAGAATTAACCGGACCGCCACAATAGAGCGGATTGTCTGCTATGATACTATGAGAGAATTTCTTACTGAACCCTCCCATGGTCATAAGCAATGGTCTATTGACTATAATCCCCACCGTTCCATAGTCAGAATATTTTGCCACCAAAGACACGGTTTTAGAAAAATTTCTGTCCTTAACCGAAGGAGTTGCAATCAATAAACGACCTGATAAATCCATTGCACTTTTCATAGTTTATTTATAGGAATTTTCCACTCATTTAGAAGCTCAAAAACAAGATCATCATTTTTATAATCAAAATGATATTTGATCTCCGCTATGCCACTTGATACCATAACCTTTGCGCAATTTACGCAGGGAAAATGTGAAACATATGCTATTGCTCCATCGATACTTACACCTCTACGAGCCGCATCTGTCACTGCATTTTGTTCGGCATGAACCACAGCCTGTTCATGGCCATCTCGCACCCTGGATATATGCGGAGCCCCGGCCATAAAACCATTATATCCAACGGCAATCAACCTATTCTTGTATGCGCCCTTGGAAACAATTAAGCAACCTACTTTCAATCTAGCACATACTGAACGACAAGCCGTCAAAATAGCCATGGCCATGAAATAATCATCCCAACTTGGCCTGGCCTCCCAAGTCTGGGCCAAAGTCGCAATCTCTTCGGTTAATTTTAAATCATCACTCATGGACGTCCCTGATATGCATCATGTAATCTTAAGAGTCCGACGAACTTAGTATTGTCATTTCGATCCATCACTGGCAAAACATACACCTGGCTAGCACCACTCTCCATAACCCTCAACGCTTCACCCAGGCAATCATCTTCAAAAACCTTGCGCGGCACTGCAGTCATTATGTCCTTTGCAACGATTTTATCCATAGATAAATTTTTTTGTCTTTGCAAAGCTCGCCGAATATCGCCATCGGTGATTATTCCAAGCATATGGACACAATCATCCGTAACAATCGCCGCTCCAAGGGGATACTTTGTCATTGTTATCAAAATATCTATCAATGGCAAATCGCTCCTGGCCATCGCCACAGCATCTGGCCTATGCATGATATCGCCCACCGAAAGCAACAAATTTCGCCCCAACTGCCCACCGGGATGAAGACAGGCGAAGTCGTTCTTAGAGAAGCCAGTGGCGTTCATTATTCCACAGGCAATGGCATCGCCTACGGCCAACGACAAAATGGCACTGGTGGTAGGAATTATCCCCAATGGATCGCCCTCAATCTTCACATTTATGTCAAATACCAAATCAGAATTCTTGGCCAATGGAGAATTTCCATCGCCCACAATGGATATTATCGGTGACTTAAATCGCTTTAAAATAGGCAGCAGTCGCAAAATTTCTTCGGTGCTTCCACTCTTCGATATCATAATGGACGGATCGCCAGGCGTATATATACCCAAATCTCCGTGGACAGCCTCGGCCGGATGAAGAAACACCGAACGCACACCTATGCTATTAAAAGTAGCCGAAATTTTCTGAGCAATATAGCCAGATTTTCCCATGCCACAGACAATCACTTTCACCGAACGATCGCACAAAATTGGCAATGCTTTGCCAAGAGGATCAACAATATTCTTCCTAATCGATGCCAGCGCACCGACGCTATGATCGATAAAACTCACCGCCGAATCAACGGATATTTTCACATCAGCAACCACGATCCTAATGCTTCTATTATAAGGACCTAGGTCAATAAATTAATATTTTCTATAGCCTAGAAGATATTTTCCATCAACCTCGCCACAACCTGTTCTTCGGTCAATCTAACCTGGGTGGTGGAATCTCTATCGCGTAACGTAAATGTTTGAGTTTCAAGCGATTCGAAATCAACGGTCAAACAATAAGGCGTACCAATTTCATCCATCCGCCTATACCTGCGACCTATGGCACCGGATTCATCATAGAATGCATTGCAAATTTTACTGAATCTATCGTACAATTTTCTGGCCATGATAACAATCTCTGACCTATTTTTCACCAATGGTAGTATGGCAATTTTGATCGGTGCAATCCGGGGATGAAGTCTTAAAATTACCCGCCTTTCGCCATCGATTTCATCCTCGGCATAGGCAGAACATAGCAGCGCCAAAAACAGCCGATCCACCCCCACTGAAGGCTCAATAACATGAGGAATATAGCTACAATTTTTAGATTCATCAAAAAATTCCAACGACTTACCACTGGCATTATGATGTTTGGTCAAATCAAAATTTCCCCGGGCGGCAATGCCCTCTAACTCACTCCAGCCAAACGGATATTTAAATATTATATCGGTACAAGCCCTGGAATAGTGAGCCAACTTCTCCTTAGAATGGACCTCCAAACTAAGCAACGAGGGATCCAATCCTATGTTTTTGTGCCAAGTCAGTCGCTCATCCACCCAGTAGCTATGCCATGCCTCCCAAATATCCTCTTGAATAAAAAATTCCAATTCCATCTGTTCGAATTCTCGAGATCTGAAGGTGAAATTCCTAGGAGTAATCTCATTTCTGAAGGCCTTGCCGATCTGAGCAATGCCAAAAGGCACCTTAAGCCTACTGGTATCCAAAACATTTTTGAAATTGATAAAAATACTCTGAGCAGTCTCAGGCCTAAGGTAAGCCATTGATGAATCATCTGTTAGGGCACCAATATGAGTCGTAAACATCAGATTAAAAGCCCTTGGCGGAGTCAAACTACCTGGCTTACCGGTGGCCGGCGATGGGATTAATTCATATTCATCTGGCCTGGCTTTTATATAATTATTGAGTGTTATTTTATCTAATTTGCCGTCTTTACCAAGTCTCTTTTTTAGATCATTGGCAAATTTTTCGGCAACAGATTGCATGTTATTATCTTCCAATACAGATACATATCCTATGAATTCCCCATCGACGGAAATTTTTGAAAAATAAAGTTGGTCGGCCCGGTACCTCATCTTAGATTCCTTACAATCCACCATGGGATCAGAGAATCCCTCCACATGACCGGAAGCTTTCCATACCAAAGAATTAGTGATAATTGAACAATCTACCCCAACCATATTGTCTTTCCTTCGTACCATATCGTTCCACCAGGCATCGCGAATATTTTTTTTCATTTCAGAACCCAAAGGCCCATAGTCGAAAAAACCAGCCAGACCACCGTATATTTCTGAGGATTGGAAAATAAAACCACGGCGCCTACACAGCGCGGTTATTTGATCCATGGTAGCTTGAGCAGCATCACTCATAAAATATGATAGGATAAAATCTAAAAGATTGGTCAATACAATAATTATATTTTTTTATCATAGATTCCTCCGCCTAGCAAAACTTCGCCGTCGTAAAATGCAATAACCTGACCATTGGCCAAAGCCCGCTGCGGTTCTTCGAATTCCACAACGGCCATGGTTGCATCGACCCTTTCAAAATATATCCGTTGGGATGGATCTCTATACCTCGGCTTTGCCAACAGCTTACATCTGGATTCAATCACCCTATTGATATAGCTCAAGTCACGTATCATGAACCGTTTACCATACAAATTTCTGGCCATAGGAGACTCAAAAGCCACCACCAATCGATTATGCTTCGAGTCCTTATCTACCACCACATAGTGATTAAAATCCGAATTCGATGGCACATTAATACCTCGACGTTGGCCCAAGGTGAAATTATGGAGTCCCAGATGCCGACCGATCCTATTGCCTCGATCATCCACTATATCACCGGGGTTTTCTTCTATATATTGGCTCAAAAAATTCTGAATCTTCACATCACCAAGAAAACATATGCCCTGACTGTCCTTGCGTTCAGCGTTTGCCAAGCCGGCAGCTCTGGCTATTTTCCTTACCTCGGCCTTGGTCATATCACCCAGCGGGAACTCTGCAATGGCCAACTGTTCCTGAGAAAGATAGGCCAAAAAGTATGATTGGTCCTTGGTTTTATCAACGGCTTCCTTCAAATCAAAGGAACCATCTGCATTGGAATGTTTTCGGCAGTAATGACCGGTGGCCATTTTGCTAAAACCTTTCCTTGCCACATGGCTATACAACGCCCCAAATTTTATGAACCGATTGCACATCACATCGGGATTTGGTGTGAGCGAATTTTTATAGCCATCGATGAGTTCACGGACCACAAACTTGCGATAGTTTTCTATCATGTCTATAATCTCAAAATCCACGCCAATTTCGTCAGCCGCTCTACTTGCTGACTCAAGATCCTGCCGCCACGGACAGTGGGAAAGCGGATTATTCGCATCGCCATTATGCCAGGTTCGCATATATCCGCCGGCCACATTTTTTTTGCGCTCTTTTAGCAACCACGCGGCCACCGAACTATCCACCCCACCGGACATGGCCACAAAAATACTGTCAAGTTCCATTTCGGCCACACATCATTTTTTATATTCCTATATTAGGCACTCTATTGACAAAGTCGTGATTATCTTCGAACTGTTTAGCGGCCATCATGATATCAGTTTCATGGAATGGCCTAGCCATGAGCTGCAATCCAATGGGTAATTTTTTACTGGAAAATCCACAGGGAATTGAAATGGCTGGCAGGCCTGCCAAACTCGCCGAAACGGTGTAAATATCGGCTAAATACATCGAAAGCGGATCATCTAATTTTTCGCCAATGCGAAAGGCCGTGCAGGGTGAAGTCGGTGACAAAATAATATCCACCTCATTGAAAGCCTTGAGAAAATCCTCGCGAATTTTCGTCCTAACCTTTTGAGCCTTAATATAATAAGCATTGTGATGGCTTCTGCTTAGAACATAGGTACCAAGTAAAATTCTACGCTTGGCCTCGGCCCCAAAACCTTCTTCCCGAGATCGAAAGTATATATCCACTGCGTTGGTGGTATTTTTGCTGCGCCTAGTATATCTAACACCATCAAATCGTGCCAGATTCGAAGAGGCTTCGGTGGTCATGATGATGTAGTAAACCGGTACGGCATATTTGGTATGAGGCAATGAAATTTCTTTAATCTTGAAGCCGTTTTTCCCATAAAAATCCACAGCTCTATGGACCGCTTCCCTGACCTCATCGTCGAGGCCATCGGCAAAATATTCCTTCGGCAATCCAATTGTTTTCGGGAAATTCTCCATTTCCAGATATTTTACATAATCAGGCACATCGACTCTATAGCTGGTGGAATCCCTAGCATCATGGCCAGCTATGGCTTGCAATAATATGGCCACATCCCTAATGCTACGCCCCGTAGGACCTATCTGATCGGTGGAACTGGCCAATGCCGCTAAACCATAACGACTTACCAGGCCATAGCTAGGCTTTAGGCCCACAATGCCACACAGCGAAGCCGGTTGCCGTACGGAACCTCCGGTATCAGACCCCAGCGCAACGGGCACCTCTCCGGCACATACCGCCGCCGCCGAACCACCACCACTGCCACCTGGTACACAATCCAAATTCCATGGATTATGGGTGATTTTAAATGCCGAATTTTCGGTGGACGCCCCCATGGCGAATTCATCCATGTTTAGGCGACCCCAAAGCACTGCACCGCAATCTTTTAATCTCCTTATGACCGTGGCATCATAGGGACTGATATAATGTTCCAAAATTCTACTGGCACAGGTCAATGGCTGACCTTCCTCGGAAATTGCATCCTTTATGCCCACCGGTATGCCATCCAAATCACTCAATATTAATCCATTGGATCGTCTTTTATCTGATTCTCTGGCCTGATTCAATGTTTTCTCTTCATCGTAACTTAGGAATGCTCCAATGCTTCCATCCAACGACTTTGTGCGATCTATGAATACGCGGGTCAGTTCCTCCGAGGAGACAATCCTACGCCTCAGCATATCGCTCAATGCCGAAATGGATTTATAAAAAAATTCCTCTGCCATACTATTCAACCATTTTAGGTACAATTATTTGATTTCCAGATTTCTCCGGGGCATTTAGCAAAGCCTTGGCCACGGGAAAACTTTCACCAATATCATCATTGCGCCAAATATTATAAATGGGAAATGCATGGGCAATAGGCTCCACATCGACCACATCAACTTCCTTTAGTTGATCAAAATATTCTAAAATATCCCTCAGCTGACCTGTCAGCTTGCATTTTTCTTCCTCGGTTAATTCTATTCTTGCCAGCTTGGAAATCAGATCTATATCAATGGATGTTGATTGTTCTGGTGAATTCATCTCACCGCAGAAAAATGTAAAGACAACCTAAAAGGTCAAGTTATTGTTTGCATTTTTCATCCAAAAGAAAATGATCAACTATATATTATAATTATAGATTTATTACATATCCCATGAATACCTGTTTAGAATATTCTAATCTTGAAAATATCGCTGCAGTAGATGCTAAAAATGCTAGTTTTGGAAATACAGGAAAGCCAATGACATTGGTCCGAGCCGAGTCACTTAATATTACCTTTCACAGCACCAGAGTTTTTTCTCTATTTGGTAGTCGCAAAGTAAACGCACTGAAAAACGTCTCATTCAATATAAGATACGGCGAATCCCTTGGCATTGTCGGTGAAAGTGGTAGCGGCAAATCAACTCTTATCAATGCCATAGCCAAGCTGGTTCCAGTGGAATCTGGTATGATATTTATAAATGAAGAAAATGTTACTCACATGTCCTGGCAAAGTTTTAAGCCCTACAGAAAGCTGATCCAAATCGTGTTTCAAGATTTCTGCAACACATTGAATCCGCACATGACTGTGGGGGAAATTCTACTCGAACCACTGGATATAAGATTCAAACATGCACCAAAATCATGGAAAATCTCCAAAGCTAAGTCATTGCTAGATATAGTTTTATTATCCACATCTCTGATATCAAGATATCCGGATCAACTAAGTGGCGGCCAACGCCAACGAGTATCCATAGCGAGGACATTGGCCATGGAGCCTAAACTGCTCATTTGCGATGAGATAGTGAGTGCTCTTGATGTATCAGTGCAGGCCCAAATCCTCCATTTACTCAAAGCGTTAAACAAAGAAAAGGGTATTGCCATTTTGTTCATATCCCATGACATCGCCGTCACCGAATACCTCTGCGACAATATGATGGTAATGAAAGATGGAAGAATATTGGAATATGGCCCATCGAAAATGATATGCACCTGCCCACAACATCCATATACTGAGGAACTTATATCATCTGTCCCATCTATACATGTCGGCTAAACCTTTCGCCAAAAATCAGTTGCCTTTTGATTAATTTTGACAAATTTCGATAAGCATATGAGCAATGGATTAGGCGAACTCCTTTCTAAAGCAAGAGAAAATCTGGGAATTTCTTTGGAAACAGCCTCCGATGCAACAAAAATTCGCATGGATTTTTTGGAGCACTTCGAAAAAAATTCGTTCGATTTCAATCTGCCTGATATATATAAACGAGAATTTCTAAAAACCTATGCCGAATTTCTAAAGCTCGACATCCAGGAAATTATGAAGCTTTGCCCGATTAAGGCCTTTGTGCCACTTACTACTTCATCTAAACGCCGCGAAATGGTACAGCAGGTGGCCCAAAAAAGCCTGGCCGTCGACCATAGCAATCTGGAGGTAAAATCTGACCCAGAGTCAGATGATAGCGCAGAATCCAATTATAAATCAAACCTAACCAATATCAAAAAAAAATACACCTACATTGCCGCCGCTCTGTCTCTATTCCTATTGCTATTCATATTTTTACTATCACGGCATTCCTCCCATCCAGACATCGGACCATCCAATGCCACTGGAAAAAACAATTCAACCATGGCTTTGGACACAGCAACCACACCAAAACCCATCAAGAAAAAATTTTCCCTCATGGCCACCGATGGCGTGAAAATTTTGATAAGAACCAGGGATAGCAAGGATACCATTTTTTCTGGTACGATGAATAAAGGTGGCGAGAAAATAATCGAATACACCTCACCTATTCAGATCTATTACGACAACGGCAGTGTGCTATCGATAGAACTATCCAGCGGCGAAAGATTACATTTAGAAAGCGGTCTCGGCGCCATAGAAATAAAATAGCCCGAACCATCGATGGAAAATTTCAAGGCAGCAAGACTAATCAGAAAGTTAAATAATACGCTGGCCATTTTGGTAGCAATTTCCCTGTTCCTAACCATTAACATATTGTCCTGGAATCATTTTAAGAGGATTAATATGGCAAATAAATCCAGTACAACCCTATCCGACGAATCGATTCATATACTGGATAGCATAGCCAATGAGGTGGAAATTTTTGTGGCCTACGAACATCAGACCGACGCAGATGACCAAATATTTGTCCAACCGGTGAAAAAACTTCTACAGGAATATCGTGCCCATTGTCAAAAATTTATAAAAACCACATTCATTGATATAAATAAGCAGCCGCGGCAAATCGATTTGCTCAGAAATCGTTTTGGTGAAATCGATGGCAATTCGGTAGTGATTTCCCAGAGTGATAGGTTTAAAATTATCACCGCCTTCGAGCTTTACGATTTTTCCAACGAAAATGATACGATATTTTGCGCCGAAGAGGTAATATCAAATTATCTGGCCGCATTGACCAGTGGGAATAAAAAATCCATAGTATTTACCGTGGGCCATGGCGAGATGTCCATCGACAACCCCAGTGCATCTAACGGCATATCTTCGGCAGTAAGTTCGCTCAAAAAACATGGCTATGATGTACTTACAAAACACATTGCCGACATAAATAACAGTAGCGACGATCTGAATCTTATCGTCATTGCCGGACCTAGAACGGAATTCATCGACACCGAAGTCGATGCTCTGGAAGATTTTCTTTCCCATAAAAACGGCAAGCTATTGATATTGCTCAGTCCGTTGAAACACAATGGCTTGGATGACCTATTTTTTCGCTGGGGAATCATCGCTGATGACATGACATTGGTCTCCAAGGATCCGGCCGACTCGGCTAATAATGGAGACAATATGGTTAGAATCTTCGCAGACCATCCGATCACTAAAGCCATGACCGGTATGCAATTAACTGCCATATTCGGAGCCACACAACCAGCCAGACCAGACCTGGGGGCCAACACCAGTCAATTGGTAATCACTCCACTTTTGGAAAGTTCGGTAAATACCTTCGCCAAATTGAACTTCGATAAAGACCAAAACGATAGAAACTTCGATCCAAACACAGATCTTCCAGGGCCAATTCCTCTTGCAACTCTTTCGGAGAGAATGCTGAACAAATCAACTGGCATAGACATAAGCCGAGGAAAACTCCTGGTGGTTGGCAACTGCAACTTCATTTCAAATTCAAGGATACATCTGCTGGGGAATCGAATTTTATTTAACAGCATGGTAAACTGGTTAACTAATGATAATCAATCCCTTAGAATACAGCCAAGAATCCTAAAACAGTACATGGCCAACCTTTCGAAGGGTGATATTCTATCCATCGCCCTATGGATCGCTCTGCTACCCTTTGTCATTATATTAGGTGGAATTTATGTCTGCTTTGTGCGGCGCAAATAAAATGAAAAGACTCCTAAACACAGTGCTTTTGTCGATGGCCCTTCTAATTTCTTTGGCACTCCTGGGCTTCGTAGTGACCAGAAATGAACACATTAGGCAAAATATCTTCCTGAATGATAATGACCTAGCCACTGCTAATCGCATAGAATATATCGACAATCTCCGAGGAACTCAGATGGTGATGGTAAAGGATAAAAATAATTGGATGGTATCTCAACCCTTTGTCTGGGAAGCAAATAGATTTTCCATTGAGAACTTATTCGATGGTCTAATCCAGCTTCGGATGAAAAAGACAAACCTAAAGCAACCTACGACTCGGAAACTGACCATAAAAACCAAGCGCCACGATTATGTAATAGCTTTAGCCCACAATATTCTTACATTTCTTGGAGAAATATATATCTCTGATGAAATAACGAAGATCAATAAAATATTGGCCAAACCCGTATCCTATTGGTGCCAACGAGAACTATTTAGCGACAACCAAGCCAACATTGACTCGGTGATTTTTGCCATCCCGGCTTCGGACAAAAAATACCTATTGACGAAGCACAATGATCTGTGGAAATTCGAAGCTCCCATCTCGATTAACGCCGATGCAAAACTTGTGGACGCGGTGCTCACAGATATATTTAGAATGGAAGCTGAACAATTTTTCAGTGAACAAACCTGCAATATGCAGGAAATCGGCCTGGCCACTCCGGAATGTCGCCTATTGGTCCAATGCCGAGACTCACAGATAACCATCGACATAGGCAAATGGTTCCAGCCCAGCGAAAACCTTTTCTTTGCACGGATTCACAATAAAGATGCAGTGATGACAGTGAAAATTAAAAATATGGACCAAATTTTGGATCCTCTGACCAACCTCTACGACAGAAAAATTGTAGATATGACCAATATCACATCCATTGGCGTTTCCCGGGGATCAACCAAATGGTTTTTACAAAAATCCGACTCCGGAGAAATTTGGAAGCTGGTGAACAAGGATAAAAAAACTAAAGAATGGGTGACCACATCGGTGGATGGCGATAAAATCGATACCCTGCTGGCAATCATATACAACTTGAGATCCAAGGCATTGCGATTCGGGCCAGAGACACAACCCCAGGATGAACAATCCGAAATAAAATTAACCCTGGAATCCAATGAGAAAATAACCTATGAAATATCAAAGATTGACGAAGATTGGATCATAAAAAAAAGTGACAGTAATTTTTCGCACTTGATCAATGGAGAATTGTCGACTATCCTAATAACATGGTCCGAATCGCATCAATCAGAATTATTAAAAGGCGATGATTGAAGGACAACGAATAATAACTTTATGAATAACATATTGATAGTCTGTGGTGGATCCGGTGGCCATATAGCTCCGGGGCTGGCTGTGGCCGAAGAACTTCAGGCCAGAAATCACAGATGCTTTGTATGCACCAGCCAGAAAAAAATAGATCGTAGATTTATTGAAAAATATTCCCAATATCAATTTATCACGACCAATTCGTTGCCATTTTCGAAATCACCACTAAAGTTTTTGAAATTTATATTCTCCCAGAGCAAAGGAATTTTCTCAGCACTTAAAATATTAAAAGAGAAACAAATAAGTTGCACAGTATGCTTTGGTGGATTCACAGCCGTTGGTTTTGCCTTGGCATCGAAATTAAAAAAGATTCCGATTGTATTGCATGAATCGAATATCATCGCCGGCAAATCCACCAGAGCCCTGGCAATGTTGGCAGATCTCATTATCCTTCCGAGCAGTGGAATAAAGACCAAATTGTGTGCAAGAAACGAAAAACTTGTCCGTCTTGGTATACCGGTCCGAAAGGAGCTATGTGCCATTAATAAAAATCTTGCCAAGGAGACATTAGGAATCCAGAGCCGAGAAAAGTTGCTATTGGTTTTGGGAGGTAGTCAGGGAGCCAAAGCTCTCACCGACTGGGTCCGAGACAATGTAAAAAAATTCGCTAAACATCGCATAAATTGCCACTGTTTATGCGGCCTAAACACAAAAAACGAAAAAGTGACCGATGGAAATTGTAGCATTATCTTTCAATCATTCAGTGATGATATGAATGCTCTACTTCACGCCGCCGATCTGGTGATAGCCAGAGCTGGAGCCAGCACCATCGCCGAATGCGTTGCCTGTCATACTCCAATGATTTTGGTTCCCTATCCACTTGCTGCAGAGAATCATCAGGAAGAAAATGCCAATGAAATAGAACAACATGGCTGCGCTGTGAAAGTAAGCCAAAACCAAATTAATGTGTTATTTGACCTGGTTATTTCCATGATTACCGACAGTAAAAAACTATCTCAGATGGCGACTGCCTGTGCAGCCATGGACGGCATCGATGTGGCCGCCGAGATGGCCGATAGAATCGAAAAACTGATGACTGCCAAAGTTATTCATGGAACAGAAAAATGAATTATTTGAAAATATTATTTATTTTTGTAGCTGTGGTTTCAATTTTGGTGACTTTTTATATCAATATGCCCAGGTTCGGAAAACTACCCGAAGGAATCCATCTGGAAAGAATTCAGCAATCGCCGAATTATAGAGAAGGAATGTTTCATAACATCCATGAGACTCAGCTGTACACCTCTATCACGAATATATTCCGGACGCTGGTGGATTTTTTTATGAAACATCAAGACTGCAAGCAGGTACCATCGGTGAAGACGGATCTCATGGCTCTGGCTAAAACCGAGGACATTCTCGTTTGGTTTGGCCATTCGTCCTATTTCATTCAGATCGATGGAAAGAAGATACTGGTGGATCCGATTTTCAGTCAAATTCCCTCACCGCTACCATTTTTACCATTTCCTAAAGCCTTCCCTGGCAGCAACATATACACGACCAATGACCTACCTGACTTAGATTATCTTTTCATAACCCACGATCACTGGGATCACTTGGACTACGAAACGGTAAAAAAGTTAAGACAAAAAATAAAAAAGATCATCTGTCCGTTGGGTGTGGGCGCCCATTTTAATCGCTGGGGATTCGACGAGAAAATTATCACCGAGATGGATTGGAACGAATGGATTATTATGGATGGAAATGTCCACGTCCATTGTCTACCGGCCAGGCATTTTTCCGGCCGAGGATTTTTAAAAAACAAGTCGCTATGGGCTTCATTTTTTATTAAGACGCCGAGCAACTTTAAGATATTTTTCAGTGGAGACGGTGGCTACGGCGATCACTTTGCAAAAATAGGTAATTTTTTCCATGGCGTGGATTTGGCGATTATGGAGAATGGGCAATACAATGAAAATTGGCGAGACATTCACATGTATCCCGAGGAGACGATCCGGGCCACCGAGGATCTGCGGGCCAAGGCAATGCTACCGGTACATTGTGGAAAGTTTTCGCTGTCGACCCACCGCTGGGACGAGCCGATGGAGAGAATATACGAGCTTGCCCAGGGAAAGAAGTTTCGATTGTTGACGCCCCAGATCGGCCAGAAAGTGGAACTCCGCCACCCCAACCAAACCTTCCCCCCCTGGTGGAAGTAGCTACATTAGAAAACAATTTTACTATTTTTTTACCATCAAATGATTATTTTTTAGATGGTGGCTGTTGTGACGGCAATGGTGGTGGCCATGTTGCATCTCCAGCGCTAACTTTCGTAACACTACCATTATTGGCAAATGTTACGGTAAGATCATTATCGAAACCAGCTGAAGAGGTAATATTTGGCATTCTAATTCGGAAAACACCTGGGAAATTAATGAATAATTTAGAGTTACAATAATACACACAATCCACACACCCTTCGCCACATGGCTTTTCTGAAATTACCACCATTTGTTTAGGTCCACCCTGCGTGCTTGTATATCCAGCAATTATCGGACCACAGGTTTCACACATATCCCTTTGGGTAAAGAAAAATTTTCCTCTTTGCTCGGGATGAATAGTAGAATTTACAAAATTTCTATAGATATACATCGGCTCGCTGTGGCATAGTTTTGATATACCATACATAGGAGAGTTTTCCCAAAAATTACCAGTAGTAGGCTCTGTTGATTTTTTCCATTCCATAACAAAGCAACTATTGCCTGATATCTCAGTGCCTTGGGATTTTGCCGTTTCTGTTATTTTGTTTTGTACATCTTTTGGATATTTTTGACTCACCAAGTAATTCAGTTTATCATCTTTATCTAATTTTTTTAATATACTTAGACCATATAAAGCAGCCGCAGATGCTTCCGGTAATACATGATTAAACGAATTGTAGTAGGTTTCTAAATTATTTAAATATTCATCTAGTATATCTATGGCTGCTTTTTTTACTTGGTTTCCACTATCATACATGTTCTTCTCTATATTTTCCTTTAGTTTATTAATTTTATTGTTGAACTCGTTTTGGTTGCTCTTTATTGCATTAAATTCACTAATTATTTGATCCACGTCATTAGAAACTATTTTAATGAGGAGTTTTACATCTTTACTTTTATTCAGAATATTAGTTTTCGTTAATTTTTCGATTATTAGTCTTTTTGTTTTTATATTTTCAGCAATTTTCATCTCATAATTATACAATGCATCACGAATGGTACCGGAATTTTGTGGACATACTATATCAAAGAAATCCAAAATCACGACATTGTTAGTTTGTAGATTAGTTTGTAGATTAGTTTGTAGATCAGTTTGTAGATTAGTTTGTAGATCAGCTTTACCTGTCGTGTTAAACATTGGCCACATACCAGAAATATATACAGAATATTGCTGATCTTCTTTTGCAACCAATACATTCATACCTTTGATTTCTTCAGACATAATTTTATCTTTTTTCACGTATTGCATTATATTGCTTACGATACTCAAAAAATTACTATCAACAGTAACATCTGCAGAATAGGAAGTCGTGCAGCACAGACTTCCTAGAAACACCAAGAGCAGAGCATAAAAACTTAGCGCTCTGCCCATTATATATTTTTCCCTTATTTTTATATTCATAGTAAAAAAAATTCACATCTCACTGATTAAAATTCACATTTATAACCCATTCCAATCTTCTATCATCCAACCTTTTCGCCTACCAAACTCAGCTATATATTCACATAACTCTTGAATCAATTCATTATACAACCGGTTACAATCCTCACAGGGCACATCCCTAAGATCACTTATAAAAAATTGCAACTCATCAGTTCCATAATAGTCTGTCCGCATAAGCAGTTCATGAAAACAAGTTTTTATCAAGTTTATATCATCTTTTCTATCATTTTCACCTATCATTTTTCTCCTATTATCTTTAGCTTTAACGTTCCAATTTTTCCAATCTATCGTTAATCTTTCAGATGCATAAACTAAAACTTCCATTTTAGATCTCGCCTCTAACACATCCATCATTGCATGAGTTTCTTCCTCCTCCTCGGTATTAATCTCTTCCTCTTCTTCGGTTAACATTTCTTCCTCCTCACTGGACCTTTCGGATCCACTCGGTGAATTGCTCTGCCCAGGAATCATCGGCGGCTTTCCGCTAGC
>JAIRTH010000035.1 GCA_031255005.1 Puniceicoccales bacterium
TTGCCGTGAACTATCTCCTTGACATCTATCTGCTTAGGGTGTGCTTTTCCCTGCTCATCGGTGAAGGTCAAGATAATTTTCAAAACCTCTGTCTTTGGATTGAGGACATTGGCTCCCAGCCACTTCTAGAACATTGACTCCTTTACATAGATTAGAGCTCCATTTTTCAGCGGAATATCCTTGGCCTTGCTGTGAACTATCTCCTTGATATCTATCTACTTAGGGTATACCCTTTCCCTGCTCATCGGTGAAGGTCAAGATAATTTTCAAAACCTCTGTCTTTGGATTGAGGCCATTGGCTCCCAGCCACTTCTAGAACATGGACTCCTTTACATAGATTAGAGCTCCATTTTTCAGCGGGATATCCTTGGCCTTGCCGTGAACTATCTCCTTGACATCTATCTGCTTAGGGTGTGCTTTTCCCTGCTCATCGGTGAAAGTCAGGATAATTTTCGAAATATCTGCCTTTGGATTGAGGCCATTGGCTCGTCCCAGGGCTTCGGTCAACGTCAGGCCATGATGGGGATCGAATTCAATAACTCCTTGATTCTGAACCTGTCCGAGCACGGTTACCTGTTCCTTGGCATGGTCAGTCACATGGATTATCACCCAGGGCGATTTTATGAACCCTTCGCCATATTTTTTTTCTATGATATTTTCTGCTACTTCCAGAGGCAATCCGGCAATTTTGACCTTCCCTATCAATGGCATCGATATTTCTCCGCCTTCGGTTATGATGGTATGAGTTTCCAAATCAGGGTTTTCGAAAACAGATACCCATATTTCATCCAATGGCATCAACTTATCGATCTTGCGGCATTGGACCAGGGTGACCTGGTTTATCGCAATTATCATGCCGATGGTCCGGAGAAAATTTTTTAGCCGATGCATAACTACTTCCATATCAAAACTCAAAAAATATGCCAGCTCCAATGCTATGACTCCCGTAGGATTTGCCAGCCATGTTTGAGCGGTTGCGTGCAAATTGGTAAGAAATGATGTCGATGTATCTATTTCGGCCAAAATAAACCCGAAAATCCAGGCTAAGTTTTGCCAACCTGTCATGTCTTTCATAATCTTTGTAATCGTTGTACTGTATTAGGGCCGATGCTCGTAGTGCTAACATCTTGCACCACAATAGGAAAAATTTCACTGCCAGGGATGTTTTTTGAAAAACATTACCTTCCATGGTGGTGTCCATTTTCTGTTTAATTTCTGCCACAATTTTTGATGGCAATGACAATATGTATTCCATTTCGCCCTTGAATATGAACGCATTTATGGTTTCGGCACTATGACTATGAAGAAGTTGCAACCCCATGTGCCCTTCCATTTTCCATCGCCCACTGGCTTCATATTTTGCATGGATGGCTAGGCACTGGGATGAGAAGCTTTTTGGCTTCTTAATCCTTGTGTGCCAACACTTTCCCAACGGCCCAACGCTCAGCTTTTCCGAAAATGCCTTGGTCAGCTTGGTATTAAAATATATGCTTTGACTATCATGAAGATTGTCATATTTTTTTTCCAAGTGGATTTTTTCAAATTCCACCCATGTGTCCAGCTTCACTTTTTCGCTAAGTTCATGCATGGCAGAAAAATAGCTATCAAAAGTTTCCATACTGACCAGTTGACCCTTGGCCTTTGCCGTTGATTTGTTGGTATCGGCTTGCACGTAGGAAAATTTGGATTTTAGATTGGTCGACGGCAAAAATACTTCAAATTTCGATCGAGAGGTTAGGTTTAGGTCGTTTAAATCTCTCATTTTCGCGTATTTATGCGCATCCAATTTCAACGATGTGGATGCCACCAAGTTTGCATTGGCGTCTCCGCTGGCCATGGAAATCTTCGGCGTCACATAGACTTTTTTGTCTGCAACCCTATCCTTTTCATCGCAAAATAGGTTATCGGTCCAGATCACACCGGATTTGGTGTTTACCACTACTATGGGTTTTGCTTTGGCCATCGTCGTCCCGCAGTATGGCAGAATTATCCAAATCCACCTCAAAAAACCTCTACCACAGCCCACTAATCCTAATTTGAATTAATTTTTTATCAACATGGGTGGACTTTATTTTCCTTTATTCTTCGTCTCCATCGTTGCCTATGGCTTCCACTGGACAACTTTCCATTGCTTCTTCGCAGAGTTTTATATCTTCCTCGGTTTCAGGTTGTTTTATTACGTAGGAATAGCCATCCATCTCCTGCCTCCCGAAATACTCTCCGGCCATATCTCGGCATAGATCGCAGTCAATGCATTGATCATCAACGTAAAATCTTCCTTCACAATTTTCTTTATTCTTTTTATTTTTATCCGCCATAACCTGCTTCGATCCTACTATTTTTTTCTCCTAGTCAAGATCTCTATCTCTTATCCTAATTTCCTTTTATTAAATCCTCCTTTTTATTTTATTTCATTATTTTTGTTCTTCCACAAACCTCCTTCTCTTCCTATTCTTCTTTCGTTCTCAATCTCGTTTGTCATTCCAACATACCCTTAACCCAAAGTCAATACTTTTTTCACTTTTTTTACTTTTTTTATAATTATTGCCCACAGGAACCACTTTTTCTTAGTAAATCTGCCTTAATTCATGGATTTTTTTGTAAATCAGGTGGCTAATTTTTATTAAATATTTTAGATTTTTCTTTGGTTACCTTAGCTTTTCTGCTGAAAATTTTCCTAGTTGCCTTGGGGCTCAGAAATTATTACGATTTCTTCGTCGATATTTTCAAAAATTCTGCCGAGATTTTTCAATATTTCCAAAGACATTAACATGATTTTTATCCATATAAATTAGCTCAATTACAAAAATATGATAATTGTTTCGGTAATATATTAATCCCTTGGCCTCATCTATATATACCCCTAACCATGCTTTTTTTAGATATATTCTATGGATGTGGTGAAATTTTTAATGAAAATGAAAAAATATGTCATATTTCTATAAAATTACATTTGCTCTTGCCCATGGAGATCGGTAATTCATACTAATAGGGTCCATGGGTGAATCACAATATATTGGAAAAATTGAAAAAAAATATGACCTGGTGGTAATAGGTAGCGGATTGGCTGGATTGACAGCAGCAAACTATCTTGCGAAACTAGGCTACCGAGTGGCCATATTTGAACAGCATTACGAAATCGGTGGCCTTGCTGCCTATTTTTCTAGAAAAGGAGGCCACATTTTTGATGTGTCTCTCCATGGATTTCCTCATGGCATGGTTAAATCCTGCCGAAAATATTGGTCCAAAGAGATTGCCGATAGCATCGTACAATTGAAAAGGATAAGGTTTGTAAATCCTCAGTTCGACATTGAAACAACTTTTACCAGAGAGGATTTCACAAAAATCCTGGTGCATAGGTTTGGTCTGCCAGAAGAACGCGTGGAAGCATTTTTTACAGGTCTGCGAAAAATGAATTTTTATGACGATGATCTTCGCAGTACAAAGCAAATATTCGAGGAATTTTTCCCAGGTCGCAGCGATGTACATAGATTGCTGCTCGAACCCATAGCCTATGCCAATGGATCGACCTTGAATGACGAGGCCATAACCTATGGCATTGTGTTTTCTAACTTCATGAGCAATGGCGTATTTACTTTCCAGGGTGGCACCGATGCTTTGATAAAAAAAATGTCCAATGCATTGAAAGACCATGGAGTGGATATTTTTAAGCACAGCAAGGTGGAAAAAATTCTACTGGATACAGATGGTGTTCCCAAGAAAGTAATTGGCGTTAGGGTAAATGATCAAAATATAGCCTGTCGGGCCGTAATTTCCAATGCCAATGTGCTGTCGACCATAGTTAATCTGGTTGGTGAAAGTGAATTTTCTGATGATTTTTTAAAAAAAGAACGTTCGGTCAGAGTCAATAATAGTTCGTGCCAAGCCTATCTGGGTATTAAAAAAGGAGAAACCATCCCAGACATTGGTGATTTGATTTTCACTTCCGAGTGCAACGAATTGGATAGTAAGGAATTATGTCATTTTCATACTAAAAGCAGAACATTCTCAATGTACTATCCAAAAACAAGACCGCAGAATGAACCTAGCTATGCCATCGTGGCATCGATGAATGCCCATTGGGAAGATTGGGTAAGTCTATCTCCGGAAGAATATAAAAAAGAAAAGGCTAGAATCATTGAGGATTCCATAGTCTCGTTGGAAAAATTCATACCCAATGTGCGCCGAAAAATAGATTATACCGAAGCTGCAACGCCATTGACATTCCATCGGTACACGTCTCATCCCAAGGGAACTTCATTTGGAACTAAATTCGAAGGTCTCGAAATTTCTATGGATTTGCCAAAGCAAATAAATGGTCTATATCATGCTGGTTCTGTGGGTATAATAATGTCCGGTTGGCTCGGCGCCATGAATTATGGCGTCATTGTGGCTCATAAAGTTGCTGGAATTTTATGATTCAAGTCTTGTGTTTATTCATCCAAAGAATATCATTGGCAAAAGATATTTATGAAAACTACCATAGTTGATATTTTTGCCCGCGAGATAATAGATTCTCGTGGAAATCCCACCGTTGAAGTGGATGTTCATCTATCCGATGGTTCCTTTGGGAGAGCCTCTGTCCCATCAGGAGCTAGTACCGGTGAACGAGAAGCCATAGAATTGCGTGATAAAAATGCACCAAAAAATTCACTAGTTGGCATTGATACGAAAAAAAGGTTCTCTGGTCGAGGTGTATTGCTGGCAGTAAAAAATGTCAACAAGCGCATAGCTCCGGCTCTCATCGGCAGCAACGCCTTTGATCAAGTCGGCATCGACGACATCATGGTGAAATTTGATGGAACAAAAAACAAAAAAGATCTCGGTGCCAATGCCATTCTAGGCGTTTCATTGGCTGTGGCCAAAGCTGCTGCCAATGCTGCTAAATTACCTCTATATAGGTATTTAGGTGGTACCAATGCCAAGATTCTTCCGATCCCCATGATGAATGTGATGAATGGTGGAGCTCATTCCGATGCCCCCATAGACATCCAGGAATTCATGATTGTTCCTCACAATGCAAAATCCTTCGGTGAATCGGTGCGAATGGGTGCAGAAACCTTTCATGCTCTCAAAGATGTGCTTCGATCCAGAGGATTTTCGACAGCCGTTGGCGATGAAGGAGGGTTTGCCCCTAATCTGGAATCGAATGAAATGGCTCTCAAAGTAATCATTGAAGCCATAGAAACGGCTGGATATAAACCAGAAAAAGACATTTCAATAGCTCTAGATGTGGCAGCCTCAGAATTTTTTGACGAACACAAAAACCATTATATATTTAAAAAATCTGATCAATCTGTCCATGATGTCGGTTCTATGATAAGCTTTTATAAAAGTTTAATAAAAAAATATCCAATAATATCCATCGAAGATGGCCTGGACGAAAATGATTGGTCTGGATGGAAAAAGTTAACCGAAAATCTGACGGATAAAATACAGCTTGTTGGCGATGATCTATTTGTTACCAATTCAGAATATCTTGCCAAGGGAATAAAAGAAGGCATCGCCAATGCCATATTGATAAAAGTTAATCAGATCGGCTCACTCAGTGAAACCCTTGACTGCATAGAATTGGCAAAAGGCGCTGGTTATAAATCCATTGTATCTCATAGATCTGGCGAAACCGAAGATTGTACCATCGCTGACATAGCTGTGGCTACCAATGTTGGCCAGATCAAAACCGGATCGATGAGTCGCACCGATAGGATTTGCAAATATAACCAGCTCATGCGAATAGAAGAAGAACTTGGGTCCCACGCCTTATTTGCTGGGAGATTATAACATTTTTACGGTTTGGCCAACCCAGGAATCGGTGAATTAAAGATGGCCGAGCACATACTGATCGATGGTTACAATGTGATCCACTCTCTGGTGGATTCAAAAAAAACATTGGCCTTTGGCGTAAATGCTTCGGCCCAAATTTTTATCCAGGAAGCTTCAAAATTGCTAAGCATAGTTGATAGAGTCACATTGGTTTTTGATGGCAATGATGTCAAATCGACGGTGGATTATCCTTATCGAGGTAGGCGATTTTGTGTGATATATTCTGATCTAAATACCACAGCGGACACATTGATTGAACAAATGGTGAGAAAATCCAAAGCTAGAATAGATTGCACCGTGGTGACCAATGATCATGGCCTTAGCAATACCGTAAGAGCTTTGGGAGGAATAATCATGTCTGCCAAAGAATTTTCCAGTATGATTTCAAAAGATGAGTACAGCTATGGGAAAAGAACCATCGCTGGGGATAATGGTGAACCTTTCGGCACCAAGCTATTTAAATGAATAAAATCACAAATACATTTGAAAAATAGATTGAATATTGCACAATACTAGTTACCTAATCTAGGCATAGCGAGTAGATGCGTTGCGTTTCGGCGTAAAAGGTTTCCGGGTTGGCACAGAATGTTACAGCCAAGAAAGTTGCTACTACAAGCGGGTCGGAAATGTGTCATGCCATGGGATACTTTCCGATAGTGATTTCGTGGCATAACAATATATATAGAAAAGTAATAAGATCATGAGGATTTATGTAGGAAATCTTTCGCCGGAGTCCACCGAGGATGGCGTGAAGGTTGTGTTCGAGGCTCACGGCGAAGTAGAGAGTGTGAGGTTCATAATTGATCGAGACACAAATCAGCCCAAGGGGTTTGGTTTCGTTGAGATGCCGAAGCAGAACGAGGCGATGACAGCCATAGCTGCCTTGAATGGCACCGAATTAGATGGCAACGAATTGGTGGTCAGTGAGGCGAGACCTAAGCCCAATCCAGGTTTTAGATCCGGAGGTGGTGGCGGAGGGTTCCGAGGCGGCTACCGAGGAGGTGGAGGCTTTGGCGGTGGTTCCCGCGGAGGTTTTGGCGACCGGGAACGCCGAGGCGGAGGTTTTCGCAGTAACCGAGGCGGAGATCGCTGAAAATAGAAATTATTCCAAATTTCACCGGCAGCGTTTCAAAAATTCTGCCGGTTTTTCAGATTTAATGATATATGGCATTTTTAGAGGATCCAATGGAATGCTTGAAATAAATATTTTAATCCTTTTTACCGATGAAATTTTTCTGCTGAGCGGAGAAAGCAGTGGGGTGATGTAGGATTTTTGGGATGATGTTTGTAAATTTGGCCTATGGTTTCCCGGTGGATTTCTGGCAAAATTTC
>JAIRTH010000036.1 GCA_031255005.1 Puniceicoccales bacterium
CGAAAGGATGAATATGAAAATTAAAAATAAATTATCTATTATATTATTATTAGCATTATCGTTGATTCCAATCCAGCAGCTACAGGCAGAAGTAGATACCCAGAGCTCAAAGGCTATCCTCAATATGGCGTATTCCATATCTATAACGCAGGTTCCTTGGATTGGCAATGTACCTATTCTTCGTTATATATGGTGGAATTACAATACCGGCACGGCAATGTCTGAAGGAACAACGCGAATAAGATGGAAGAGTTTTGCCGACATAATTTCACACCTTGTTTTCGACATAAATAGGGGTTTGCCAAATACGGGTAGAGCTAAAATTTTGGCTGATTTTTTTCAAGAAATCACTGAATATTGCGATGATCAAATGTTTAACAATGGAAATGGAAGTGCTAAGCTCCCAGATCATAATTTGGCGAAATTACTCTTTGGCTTAGAAGACAATAATATGTCGTCGCTACCTGGAATAGAATTATTCGCTCGTCAGGCCGCGGCTGTGCTAAGAGCCATTGCAAATAATACCGATAAGATTTTAACCGAGGGCTTCTTTAGTAATAGGGATAGTTTCTGTCACTCTGCGGGATGGAATCTTCCTATTTATGGTGGTTTTGACAAAAATAGTGATCCACGTAATACTAAATACTATCCTGCTACAATTTTAAATATAATTTCTTGGACATTGGATCATAACGGAACAATTAGTAAAGGTAATAATCCTGCGAATTTTCAAGCCAATATATATAATGTCAATAAAGCTATTTTGAAGACACTGCTGACTCCTCATAGAAGTATAAATGGACTTCAATCCTATGCGGTGGATGCACTTATGATAAACCAGTGTATTAATCATCCTGAGCGCATGGCTAAGATGTACAAGGATTTACTGATGGAAAATGGTGCTACACTATGGCAATCCGAGATACGTATGCATCCGTGTGCATTTGAGCCATTCCTTTACAAAGGTGGATTTTGCAATAATTTCGGTACATTGAACATAACAGATCTCGATAGCCTATTGTGTCATAGTTTAGCTAGTGAGATATTTAAGTGGATGGATTGTAAAGATCCTGGTAATATATATGCTCGCTCTGTTTCCATGCTAAACAAATTTTTTGACAAAGACTATAAATTTTCGGACGAGGACAATTTGACAACCTTTGATGCTATAAAAGATAAGATCCCAAGTTCTGATAACGAAAAAGTGAAATATGTTCTTTGCTTTATGGCTTTGAATAATTTACATATGGAACAGGAAAACGGTCATGAGCTCTTTCGTTTGGTAAATTTAATTGTGTTGCCTGATGATAACCCTAAATCTTTGATTATCGATACTGGTTGTCTTGATTATGGGAATGAAAATTTGAAATATTTACGTCCGTCTTGTCCATCTTATGCAAGAATTCAGCAAAATAATATAAGTATTAAATCCGCGGTATTTAATGCGAGGGATGGCAAATTTTCTTCAGAATTTATTTATAATCCCATTAATTCTGGCTATAATCTCGATGGTAAGCTAAGGAAGAAAACAAATTCTGTAAAAGTTAAGTATCGGAATGTGGATACGAAGGAATATGTGGAGAAAGACTATGCCATTACTAATAATAGCATTAAGGTGATCCCTACCCATTAATGGATAATATTAAGGAAAAGGTATATTTTTGCAATACATTAGTGTAATCAGCTGCAAACCTATTGACGCAGAAATGACAACAGTCATGGTTATAATAATTCAATAAATTTCAAGAGACTATTTTTATTCTTGTATACTTTTATTTATTTAACGTCTATGTAGATTGGTTGGCAGAAAGTTTGTTCGCATAGTATTTTGCATAAATATACCTGAAGATCTGAATGAATGATGGATTAGCCAAGAAATGTGGTTATTGACAATGGGGAATATAAAATCATCTGGTGCTTTGTTTGTCAAAACCGTGCTGAGCTTCAGATTCCCTATCATTGGCTTGGGGGTAGTAGCTCAATTGGTCAGAGCGCCTGCTTGTTGCGCAGGATGCCGCGGGTTCGAGTCCCATCTATCCAGCCAAAATAATTGACAATTTTTTGCTGATTTTTTTTGTAAAATTTCTCGTAAAATTTCATAATTCTTTTATCATATTTCCACAACTTAATTGAAAGGATGAATATGAAAATTAAAAATAAATTATCTATTATATTATTATTAACATTATCGTTGATTCCAATCCAGCAGCTACTGGCAGAGGAAGACTACTCTCTTGAGGCCTTGTATAACAATTCTACACAGTGGATTTCTTGGATCGGCAATAAATCTATTCTTCGTTATGAATATCGTCAACCTGGGACCATTTCCGTAGATATTGATAAAACAGCACGAATGAGATGGAAGGCTTTTGCTAACGCAATTGCGTACATTGTTTGTGATCCAAATAGTGGTTTGCCAGATGCGAATAAAGCTAAACCTTTGGCTGATTTTTTTCAAAAAATCACTGAATATTGCGATGATCAAATGTTTAACGATGGAAATGGGAAAATTGAGTTCCCAGATCATAAATTGGCGAAATTACTCTTTGGCTTGACGAACTTTGCTATATTTCTACCTGGAATAGAGTTATTCGCTCGTCAGGCCGCGGCTGCGCTAGGAGCCATTGTAGAGAATACCGGTGATATTTTAACCGAAGGCTTCTTTAATGAAAAGGAGGAGATTGGGAAGAGCTATAGTTTGAATATATATAATGATCCGTTTCATACGCTTGGTATTAGCAATATCGATACGCTTATTACTACATTGGATCATTTCGGAATAAGTAATCACCCCAATATTGGTGCGTTTTTTGAAGCAAATATACTCAATGCCAATAGAGCTATTTTGAAGACACTGCTAACTCCTCATAGAACTATGAATGGACTTCAATCCTCTGCGGTGGATGCGCTTATGATAAACATGTATATTAATCATCCAGAGCGCATAGCTAAGCTATGCAAGAGCTATATGCATAACATGAAAAACAAAGATGAGAAATTTGATATTCACTTCCTTGCATTTACGCCATTTCTTGAACAAGGTAAATTTTGCAGGAATTCAGATAAATTGCCCATAACAGATTTCGATAGCCTATTGTGTCATAGTTTAGCTAGTGAGATATTTTCAACTATGGATTGTAGCAAGCTTGCCGATATGCATGCTGTCTCTCTCTCCATGCCTGCAAAATTTTTTGGCGAAAGTAGTGACTTTTTAGCCCAGGCCAATTTGACAACCGTTGATGCTATAAAAGAGAAAATCACTAAATCTGATAGCAAAAAAGGGAAATATGTTCTTTGTTTTATAGCTTTGGATAATTCATATCTGGAACAGGTGAATGGTTGTGGATTCATTTCTTGGGTAAATTTAATTGTGCCGCCTGATGATGAGCCGTCTGATAATGATAAACCTAAACCTTTGATTATCGATACTGGTTATACTTATTACGATATTAACAATTTCAAAATTCCATACCAGGTTTATCCATTTTATGCAAAAATTCAGAAAAATGACACAAATGATATAAATATTAAATCAATGGTATTTAAGACGAAGAATAATGGGGATGATTGCAAATTTTCTCCAAAAACTATTTTGAGTGTCATTGATTCTTGCTATGATCTCAATGGTGAGCTAAGGAAGCCAACGGGCGAGATAAGAGATGAATTTATGGGTAAAAACTATAGTGGAATTACTAAGAATGGCATTATGGTGTTCAATGTCGATTAATGGATAGCATTAAGAAAAAGGTATATTTTGGTAATTAGAAAGTGTGTTGCCGGAAATACCTGTGTTGCCCCGAGAGAATTCTCCAAAAAAATTGATTGGAAAAAAGTGAAAATGATTAAGCTAGATGATTATGGTAGGTGTAGCCTAAATATATATCTAGTTTATCAACCATATTGAAGCGAGAATTTTGCAAAAAAAATGCCCAGGCTGGATGGATTTTTTGAAACTTTAGTTTTGGTGAAAAAGGATGAAAAAATATTGATCCGAATATGCCGACGAATTTGATGAATTTAGGAAAGGTAATCGAATTTATCGAACTGAGCAAAGGGAAAAATTATTTTGCAATGATATTCGGCAATTAATATCTAGGCCAAGCTTTTATGAAGATTATGCGCATAATAGAGAAATTTATTATGAAATGGCGATGGCGATGATGGCCCTGGGTGATCTCGGGCGAATGGATGGCATAATGAATTAATAGGTTAGACATATTTTAACTAATCGGATAAAATAGCATCTGTTTCATGATTTAAGATTGCTCCTATCGTAACACCGAAGGAGTAATCTTTTTTATTGGGCTATCTGTGGATATTTCTATGAATTAGGTTCTGGTGACGGCCCTGGGAGCCTGCTAGCGGGTATCCATAAAACTTCTTCCTAACTTTGATGCAATAGGCCAAGTGAATATGTGATTTACCCTAAAAGCTCCATTGCCATCGCCCTGAAGATTATTCCAATATGCCTCTTTGGGATTTCCTCCTTTAGATATGCCACTTGTACAGCGCTTCTTGTTTTGTGGCTGCCCGGCTAGGATTCGAACCTAGACAAACGGAGTCAGAGTCCGTTGTGCTACCATTACACAACCAGGCAATAAATGCACACCATATATAGAAATAATAGTGTCAAGCTCTAAATGTAAAAATATAAATTGTTGTATATTTGTAAATAAATTTCTTGATAATCTCGATGTTAGCTTTATACTAACATGCACTGGATTGCATATGGAAGCAAATGAGAATAAATGTCTTGTTACTGTGTATTTAAACAGCACTGGGAGTGGTGATGTTATACGCAATGAATTTGAAAAAATTGGGTTGCACAATTCGTTCCTTCGCGACGGCAAAAGCTACGATTTGCCAAGCAATATGTATGTGAAACCCACCATCGGAAGTGATCAAAATGCCATAAGAGATGCAGTGATGGATGATGTGAATAAGATTATGCAGGCCAAAGGCTTGAGTAACTGTAGCGTTGGCGTTTTCGTGGGTAAGGATTGGACTCAGGACGCTGTGATTGACTACAATAAGGGTGATGAGATCTGATCCACCAGATCTCTATGGCCTAGGCAAATCTTAGATCTATTTTTTGATCAGTTATGGTTTGGTTTTTTTTTGGTCCGGGTTATTTTTATATCTGGAGCAGAACTGTTTAATGCCACTGGTATCATCCTCCCTGAGGTAATTTCTATCGAATTTTTATTTACTTTTTTCGAACTAGAATTTTTAGATAGATCGGATGACATCTTTTCTATGGCCTCTTTCTTTATGGATTCCAAAACCGGATTATCCGATTTGACAGAATGCTTGGATAGGCTTATCACTGCTCCCTTGGTGGATAGTCTTGGGAAGAAAAATGTTGTCAATTTGCCATTGCATTCGGTAATATATTTAATTAATTGATCATGAAACATTTCCAAATAGCAGGGTGGCTTTTTGTCTATGGTTTCTGATGTATAAGATATTTTAGCAGAGGTGGCTATCGGGTCTTTATAAATTTTTGTTCCTATTATTTGGTGGCCTTTGGATTCTGAAATTGGCACGACACATATGGCTGGATTACCATTTCTAAGCCCTTCAACCATAACTGTTCCAGGGTCAGTTATTATGGCAGCCGAATCAAAGAGACGAATTTCGCTTTTCTTATTATCCGGCTCAAATATTATAGAGTCTCCGTTTTGTAGAAGTAACTCCTGATCTTCAGCTAGTGATGCCGGCCTATTTATCACCAATTCTCGCGCATAGGATACGCCATTGAAAACACCAAATACCACCAACCCAATTAATAATTTCCATTCCATAGTTCCAATAAATTAACTGTTAAAAATAACCATAAGGCCATCTGTCACTAGATGTTATGAAAAAGAGCGAAAGATCAATATAAATTTTTGACAAGGTAAATTTGTTAAATAAATACTCGCTAGACATGTTCATGGCATTAAACTGAAATTCATGGGTTCATTTGATAGATCGGTGATTTTAGTGATTAGGGATGGATGGGGTGAATTACATGACTCTAGCCTCGATAAATGGAATGCCATTAGCCATGGTAATGCTCGATTTCATGATCAAGTTTTGAGCGCTTGGCCGTCGGTGGAATTAGTGGCCTGTGGTTTGGCTGTCGGTTTGCCCGAAGGAATTATGGGCAATAGCGAGGTTGGGCATCAAAATCTTGGAGCTGGTCGAATCGTTGACCAGGAGATAGTTCGGATCGATAAGGCCTTTGCCGATGGTGGCCCAGATAATTTACCAGCCCTGAAAAATGCCCTGGCAAATGTGATTAAAAATGGTTCGAAGTTGCATTTGTTTGGGCTATGTTCCAATGGAGGTGTTCATTCCATGTTAAGGCATTTGTATGCTCTGCTTGCTGTGTCAAAAACTGCCGGACTAAAGAATGTTTGTATACATTTCTTTGCCGATGGGCGCGATACTCCACCTAGAAGCGGTCGAGATTTTTTGAAAGAAGTGGAGGCTCGATGCAATGAAATTGGCATTGGAGCTGTCAAGACTGTGATCGGAAGATTCTGGGCAATGGATAGAGACAATCGATGGCCAAGGGTAGAAAAGGCCTATCGCTGCCTCACCGGTGGTGCTGCAAAGACGGCGACCAGCGCGTCGGAGGCCATGGAAGATTACTATAAAAATCCGGCCGAAGCATCGTTGAGCGGTGATGAATTTATCACGCCAACCCAGATAGTTAATGAAGATGGATTATTTGATGGAGCTGTTGAAGATGGTGATTCGGTGATATTTTTCAATTTTCGTGGCGATCGACCCAGAGAATTGACCCGAGCATTCGTAGATGATTCCTTCGAGCACTTCGATCGAGGTCGCAAATTAAATTTATTTTACGCTACGATGACAGAGTATGAAAATGGACTATGCCCTAATGTGATATTTGAACGAAATCTAAAGATGGAAAATATCCTTGGCTCCTATATTAGTTCTTTGGGTATTAGACAGTTCCGTTGTGCTGAAACCGAAAAATATGCCCATGTAACTTTCTTTTTTAATGATTACCGAGAGGAGCCATTTCCATTGGAAGATCGCAGATTAATTCCTAGCCCAAAGGATGTGCCGACTTACGATAAAGTGCCGGCAATGAGTGCATTAGCTGTCAAAGATGCAGTCTTAGAAGCACTGAAATCTCGAAACTATGGATTAATTATTGTGAATTTTGCAAATACAGACATGGTTGGTCATACAGGTAATTTTGAGGCAGCTAAACAGGCTGTGGCGGTGGTGGATTCCTGCGTGGAACAGATTTGTGCCGTGGTGGACGAAGTAAACGCCATTGCGGTGATAACCTCTGACCATGGCAATTCTGAGCAAATGTGGGATCCAAAGAACGATGCTCCTCATACACAACATACTCTAAATCCCGTAAAGTTAACGATTTATGGCCGTGGCTGTGATTCCTTGAAATTGAAAAATGGTGGATGTTTGGCAGATGTGGCGCCAACGATTTTACGGTTGATGAAACTTCAGAATCCATTAGAGATGACTGGCAGTTCTCTAATACTTTAATAAAAAATTGATATGACTTATAATATGGATTATACATGGCTGCAGGCCTATGATTTATTTGTACATTCTAGGTTATTCTATCTGTTTGTGTTTACATTTGGTGCAGCCGTCGGAAGTTTTTCTGGTGTGTGCATAGCAAGGATCTCCGTTGGCCGATCGGTGATTTTCCCTAGATCCCACTGTCAATGCGGAAAAACTATACCATTGTGGTGGAATGTGCCGATTATAAGTTGGTTGATGCTTAGGGGGCGAGCCAGGTGTTGCGGTGCCAGGATAGGAATTGCCTATATTGGTATAGAACTTCTTGTGGCTGTGTTATTTACAGTGTTGTGGCATGTAACTCAATCCTCATTGTTCATTCCTGGAGCGATCTTGTTCGTAATTTTGGTGATATCTTCGGGGATTGATTTCAATACCATGGTGATTCCCGATTTACTTACCGTTGGCGGAGCGACGATGGGGATTATCATAGGCGGTATTTTTTCGCGCTTTGTATGGCGGGATTGTCTATTTTTAGGGATTGAAAATTCCGCTAAGGGCTTATTAATAGGGTCTAGTTTGCTGATGTGGGGTGCCATGGTGTCGGAAATTTTATTGAGAAAGGAAACCATAGGCTTCGGAGATGTTAAGCTAATTGGTTGCATAGGAGCATTTTCTGGTACGAATTGTGCCATATTTTCTATTTTTGGCGGAGCACTGATCGGGTTATTTGTGATATTGCCCTTTTGGGCCATGCGTTGTCGAAGCCATAGTGGGCGCATTGGCATGGGACAGCCGTTACCCTTTGGTCCATTCTTGGCTGTTGGTGCCATATGTTATTGGCTATTTTTTCGAGAGGTGGTGGATGACAATTTAGCGAAAATGTCCTTACTATTGGCTTAATTACAAAACACTGGTACTATGTAATTATCTTTGCCAGCGTTGGCGGTATAATTTTCGCCGTTGCACCAGATGACGTCATTTATTAGCAATTTATATTGAAAATTGGTACATTTTTTTGCACCACTGGTCCAGGCCCAGATATTATTGCCGTTGTTTTTCATCGGAATACCTTTGGACCAGCTTAGGTTATCGCCTTCACCTCGGATGTACAGTGTGTTGCCCCAGCCTACGTCGAAGTTGGCAAATATTTTTGTCATGCTATCATTGTTTTTATTGGCAGCAGAGCTTTTAGATTTACTCATCGTTCTAGACACAGATATAATTTTATTGAAAAGATGAAATTATTCAAGGAGAAGATTCCATTGGCATGGTTAAAGATGGAAAATTTTTATGAATATTTTGACCAGTATAATGATTTTTTCATATTTTTTCGCATAGCCAATTAAAATTTATTATTTTTGACTTGAATTTTATTGAATTGGCAGTTAAATCTCTGATGTATTATTAATTTAAATCCTTTAATTCATGACTCAGCATTCAAGTTTTAAGCGTTCCGGTTCGGGTATTGGCAGTAAGCGCAGTGTGCTTAAGCGCCTAGAAAGAGTAGATTTATTGCGAAAAAGAGGGCAGTGGAATGAAGAGAGACGATTATTTGGCCTGCCGAAAACCAAACCCGAGGAATAGCTATTTTGCCGATGATTTTTTCATGGTTTGTCCTCGAAAACTATATAATTTTTTTGATTTTTGTGGTTGGTCGGTGCTGTTTTTGATTTGGTCTATGTTGCCTTGCGGTTGTCCGGAGCTACTATGCTTTGGAGGAGATAGTGCTCTATTCGTTGTGGGGCAATCATATATGGA
>JAIRTH010000037.1 GCA_031255005.1 Puniceicoccales bacterium
GAAGGCGGCTCCGGCGGAGCGCTGGGAATCGCCCTGGCCGATCGAGTCCTGATACTTGAAAATGCCTACTACTCTGTCATCTCTCCCGAGGGTTGCGCGGCCATCCTGTGGAAAGATAAAAAATTCGCCAACGAAGCCGCCGAAGCCTTGCAACTTCATGCTCACAAATTGGTGGAGCTTAACGTGGCAGATGAAGTTGTGGCCGAACCATTTGGCGGCGCCCATCGGGATATAGATCAAACCATCCTAAATGCAAAAAATGCACTGCTAAAACATCTGGACATAATTTTTAAAATATCCGTAAAAAATAGGCTCACAAAAAGATACGAAAGATTCAGAAATCTAGGATCATTCATGGAATAATGAAATAAACATACATTTTGTAAAAATTACAGCTCTTGACATGTAGCACTTAAGTGGTTCAATACCAACCATGTGCGGAATAATTGGTTACGTCGGACACCGCAATGCATCTCAGGTGGTGATCGATGGACTCCGCAGATTAGAATACAGGGGCTATGATTCTGCTGGGTTCGCGACCGTTCGAGATGGTAGGTTTTTGTGCGTAAAAAAAGTAGGTAAAGTGAATAATTTGGTCGAGGCCATTGAAAATATCGGTTTCGGCGGAAATATTGGCATCGGTCATACTCGTTGGGCAACCCATGGTGTTGTATCCGAAGCAAATGCGCATCCTCAACTAACTTCAGATGGACTCTTCGCCGTGGTCCATAACGGTATAGTTGAAAACTATGTGCAAATAAAAAAATTTTTACAAGAGCAGGGCTACAACTTTTCATCGGAGACTGATACTGAATGCCTTGGGAATCTGATAGCCTATCATTATCACAAGGAACCAGATTCGACCCAAAATAAATTTAGCGAGGCCGTGCGAAAGGCGCTTTTACACATTCAAGGGACCTACGGCATCGTCGTATTGTGCGCAACGCATCCCAATGAAATAGTGGCGGCAAGGAAAAGTTCACCGTTGCTGGTGGGCATTGGCGAAAAGGAAGCCATTGTGGCAAGCGATGCGGCGGCGCTGCTAATGTACACCAACAGAGCGGTTTACTTGAAGGATGGTGAAATTGCAATTGTTTCCGGCAACAAATTTTCGATAATTACCATACGCTCTGAGAATGTCGACATCGTCCATCAGACCATTGATTGGACCAACCAGGATATCCATCTTGGCAGTCATGAGCATTACATGCGCAAAGAAATTTTCGAACAGCCGCAATCCATTGAAAATGTTATGCGCGGCAGATTCTCGGAAGATGGCAGCACTGCACGCTTTGGCGGTATTTCCCTCCCTCCCCATGAATTGAGGCAGATCGATCGAATCGTATTTTGCGCCTGCGGAACATCTTGGCACGCAAGTTTGATTGCCGAATACCTGATAGAATTATACGCTCGGATACCGGTGGAGGTCGAATACGCCTCAGAATTTCGGTATAGAAACGCGCCGCTTGACAAGAATACATTGGTTTTTGTCCTAAGCCAATCCGGCGAAACTCTGGATACTCTTGCAGCACTACTGGAAGCTAAACGCAAGGGTTTCAGAGTGTTAGGTATCACAAACGTCGTTGGATCGACCATAGCCAGAGAAACCGATGGCGGAATTTACCAACATTCCGGGCCAGAGATAGGAGTGGCATCGACCAAGGCTTTCACGGCCCAAGTCTGTGCAGTGGCGATGCTTGCGTTATATTTTGCCAGAATGCGAGACATGAGTTTCGGTGATGGCCTGGAATTTTCTGAAGCGCTGAAGAAATTACCGGCCCAATTGGAAAATATATTGAAAGAGGAAGATCACATAAAAAATTTGGCCAAAAAGTACTATGAATATGATGATTTTTTATTTTTAGGAAGACAACTAATGTTTCCGGTGGCCCTGGAAGGAGCGTTGAAACTGAAAGAGATATCGTACATACATGCCGAAGGCTATCCATCGGCAGAGATGAAACACGGCCCCATTTCTTTGATTTCAGAAAGTTGTCCCTGCTGTTTTTTTGAAACCCAGGCACACATTGTTCGCAAAACGGCGGCTAACATACAGGAGGTCAAAGCCCGAGGTGCACCGGTGCTGGCGATAGTATCGGAACAATGTGCAGCAGAAGTAGATAACGTAGATGACCTGATCATAGTTCCCGAGTCTCATCTGGCTGTATCACCGATTCTGGCCACCATACCGGTTCAACTGCTTGCCTATCACATTGCGTTGTTGCGAGGTTGCGATGTGGATCGACCACGCAATCTGGCGAAATCAGTAACTGTGGAATGATTTAGTATTCTATGCCCATGACAGGCAACAAATTCCAGAGCGCATAAAATTTACTTCCTTTCATAAATATGGTATCTGTGGCCAGAGTGGCGATGGCTTTGGCAGCGGTGGGTGTGTTATCAAATAGGTAGACATTTTTGCAAAGAGAGTGTGAGTTTGCCATTCCATGTTTTATGCAATCTGCGCACTCCCCTATCAATAGCACCACATCATTTTTGTCAGGCAATATACTCTCCCCAAGCAAGTTATGAAATTCGCACGATTTATCTCCCAGTTCAAGCATACAGCCAATAATGAAGGTTTTTCTGGCTTTTTGAAACATTCTTTTGAAGTTTGAGAGGGCGTCCACCATCGAAGCCGGATTGGCATTATAGCAATCCAGGTAGACGATTTTTCCTCCGGCATTGATGATTTCACCGCGCATTTTTGATGGTTTCCAGCTCATTAAACGGCCAATCAATGTATCACGATCGACACCTAATCTCCTGGCTAGGAATATACCTATGGCACAATTCCTCACCTGGCCATCGCTCATGGTTGGTAGTGGATAAAATTCCTTGCCAAGTTCACTGGCTGTGAGCATAAGACCATCAGCTTGGCGAACATAGGTGATGTAATTTTTTGCTTTTTTCCCATTACTTACTATCATGCTTTTGCCTTCTATCTCCTTGAATGGCTTGAACCTAAGGCACTCTTCCGGGAAAATTGCCATGGCTTTATTATTCAGCGCATGGATCAGCATTTTCGATTTCTCTTCGGCAATTTTTTCTATGGAGCCGAATTGCGAAGCATGCACATGGGTGAGGCCGGTCACCAGGCCCAGGTCAGGATTCAAAACATCTAAAATTTCATCCATTTCGCCAAACCTATCGATGCCGCACTCAATTATACCTATATCATTGGATTCGTTCAACTTACTAAGCGTCAGCGGTACTCCTAAAGTGTTGTTTAGGTTATCGGCAGTGGCCAGCGATTGAGGGCCAAAGAGCAGATGCATGATATCTTTTGTTGAAGTTTTTCCATAGCTGCCGGTCAGGCCAATGACGGTCCCAAGAAAATTATTTCTATGGATTTTCACAATTTTACCGAAGGCCATCAGCACACTATGGACCAAGAGCTGCGGTATGCTAACTCCATCAACCTCATGGGTTACGATGGCACAACTAGCTCCATTGGCTTCGGCATCAACAACGAAATCATGGCCATCCCGAACATCTTTTATGGCCAGGAAACATTCCCCAAGCTTTAGAGTTCTAGAGTCGTTAGAAATACCACAAACCAAAGGAGGTACGTCTGCGCCAACCCATTGACCTCCAGATACTTTTGCCCAAAATTCTGTTCTCATAAAAATTTTCTATGCCGAGACGGTGGAATTTTCATAGCATTTCTATACTTTGTAACAGCTCTTCTCGTGAGCGCAATCCCATTCGCCTGCAATATATTACATACCTCCGCATCGGACACTGGCCTGTCTTTTTTTTCATTGGCGATGATGCGGCGAATTTTTTCCATTAGAGCATTGGCCGATAGCTCGCCGCCTGGACCACCGATTTTTTTAGAAAAAAAATATTTTAAACAAAATATGCCACGAGGCGATTGCAGATATTTATCCCTAACGGCGCGGCCAGCTGTGGATTGATGAACCCCTAAGATCTGCGCTAATTCCTTTAATATCAATGGCTTCAAAGATCCTAAGCCTTCAAAAAATTCTAACTGCCTGGTGAGTAAAACTTCCGAAATTTTCATCAACATGTCGCTTCGTCGATTCAATGCATTCACCAGAAACTTAGCGCCTAAAGCACTCTGTGTAAAGAACTTCCTGTCAGCGCGATCCCATCGATCCTTGTGCAGCAGCATGCTCTTATAGTTATCACTCATCCTTATTTTTGGCAAATATCTATCATTCAAGTCAATTTGCCATTTTCCATAAATTTTTTTCAAAATAATATCCGGAACGACGCTATTTTGCCTTTCATCGGAAAAAATTTTCGCAGGCTGAAAATTTAACATCTTAAGCCTTGTGAGCAAAGACCTTAGCGTCGCATGATCGATGCACATGGCCCTCTCTATTTTCGTGTATCTATGGGCAAGCAAATCATCGAAGTGGTCCGATATCAGGGTAATTAACCCCGCGTCGCTGCCATTTATTTGGCTTAGCAAACATTCTATAACATTCTTTGAGCCAAGACCTTTTGGATCAAGAGACCCTAGTAGTGCCCGGACCTTTGCCATTTCCGTCGGGCTGACTCCAAGGGATGAAGCCAATGTCTCATCCGATTCTGCCACAAATCCTAGAGAATCCATCCTGCCTAGCAAAAACGATAAAATTGACTTGTCTTTTTCGTCAATATCTGCCACCTGTGAGAATAAATGCTCCTCCAAAGTCTCTCTTTGGGCAATGGAATCCAGATCGTAGTCAGCCGCGGATGTTACATAACCGCCTGCGATATAATCACTATCAGGATCACAACAATCCAAATCGAGCATTGGATTTATCTCGATCTCTTTCAGCAAAGCCGCACGCAGCTCGGCCATTGGCATCTGGAGTATGCCCAGCGATCGAA
>JAIRTH010000038.1 GCA_031255005.1 Puniceicoccales bacterium
AAACTAGGCAATGAGCTTGTTGACAAATATAACAGGGCCATATCATTCCTAACCTCAGGAGAACTTACAATCTATCAAGGAGCATTCAATGACTGCCTCATAGAAAAAAGTGATAACAATATCTCTTCACTTAACAATGCCTTCGAATCCCTTAGTGAAAAAATCTCGGAAATTATCGATGACATTAGCCAAGGTTCAGCAAATTTATCAGCGCTGGATACCAACGATCAACAAAGACATAACCATATGGTCAGAGTTCTGGCGGAAATGTTCCAAAAGTTGAATTCTGGTCTGTGGCTATCCTTAAACAAAGTGGCCTACGGTGATATCCGTTCAACCAACGAGACCATTTGGGAAAGTATTACAGGTAACCTCAAATCCCATATGGGTAAATATCTACCCAAGGCCACAATCGACCAAGTCTCCACCAAGTTGGATAACAATAAAATATTTATCAAAAGGAAAGATAATGTCAACGAATTGAGTGCTATAGCAGCAGGTCTTAGTGACTACATAGACTTTTCCGATGGTGAGATCGAAGAAAAAATATTTAGGGATACCGATAACATAACGGCAAAGAATATAGTGAATAAATATACAGAAGTAATCCGAGACTTGGCCAACGGCTTGGTGGATAGTCTGGATAATGTTAATAAAGATTCCTATAACTCATCAATTATCTCCAATATAGTAGATGCCATAAATAGCTTGAAAGATGGTAGCATCCAAAGCCTGGGCAATGATACTGACTATGTCAATGCCGCCACAAAATTAAGAGATACATTGGTGGGAATCACATCTGAACTAGAGGCCATGGCTGCGGCACTTGGTGGATTGAATGCATCCAATGCCGTAGAAAGGAATGATATGGTGGTGTCTACTCTAAAAAAAATCTATGATGTATTGCAAACCTCCATTGGTACCATTGGTACCACATCCCAGGATCTGGCAGTGGCCAATCTGTTCAAAAATCTATGCGATTTTATCCGAAGAGTCCAGGGTGAAATCTCGTTGGCAATCCTCCCAAAACACTATGCTCTCTGGGCGACCGATGATACAACCCGGGCAGCTCTAATCAATAAGTTGGAATTGGAAAAGATTGATCATATCATTGACCATGCACTGATAGATGGTTTCATCGAAAAATTGACAAATTATACCAAGCCAAAGCTGATCGATCTGTTTCCTTCCGAAATAAATAACTATGGAATTAGCTTTCTGCAGGGTACCACCGGTCTTTCAAATTGGCTAGCGTTGATACCTTCGGCGGATATTAAAAACCGTAGTCTGAGCGATGTGGAATCCAATATATCCAGGTTGAATTCGTTGGTATGGGACGTCATAATTTCCGAAGAATCAAGTACTTCGGCCAAAATTGAAGAGATTACCAAATTGCCGACATTGACTCTGGTAAATGGAGAGGGCTTATCTCCCGAAGGCATCATCCAAGTCAATAAAATCAACGCTGCCGTGCGTGCCTATAACGATGCCATAGACAAATTTAGAAATGGTGACCTGGCGAATAAAATAATAGCTTTCTGTGCTGCCAGAGGCAGCGATGAATCCTATAATGACTTGATGACAGAAATCAAACAAATCCTGGCCGAGACCATCGATGGCCATGCCGGTTCTATGGATGGAGTGGCAGAGATTTTCCGTAGGCTTAGCTATGGTATTATGATGGAATATCTCCAAAATAGATATACCAATTGGAACTCCGATGAAGGTGAATTAGCCGCGGTACGTCAGGTATTATTCAGTGAGTTGAACATAGAAAATAGCATGGATGATTATGCTGAAATAGTCAGTGGCAATAAGGAGCTAAGGCTGTTCGCGAATAGACCTGCTTATCTCATGAAAGATGTGGCTAAAATCAAGCAGTTGCTTTCGGTGATAAAACCCTATATGGGTAATCTAAAAATAACGGATTCCACTGTCTATGTGGAATTGACTCCCGGCAGCGGTAAATTCATTGATGTCGACGAAACCGAAGGTTGGTACTACAAAGATATTAACAGCGAAGATGATGTGTATTTCGATGTAAATAAGAGAAAGAAATACATAAAAATCAACGATGTTCCCTATGAATTGCTAAACAATAACATAGCGGTTTCCTTGGAAGAAAATGGAGATGTGTTCCGGGTATTCGATCCCGAAACCAGGTATAATATAAATAAAGAGATAGATCCATCTGGAGGTTATGTGCTCTGCGAAGATGATATGCTGAGATCAGTTCAAAGTCTGCGTTTTAAGGTGAAAGCACCGGACGATGGTGTGAGCTACAAAGAGTATAAAAAGCTTACAGATCTGGCCATCAGAGATACTGCTCCAGGTAGTGATGAATATGTAATTTTCTATGCAGCAACCCATCGAGGTTACAATGCCGTCGCCAAAAATGAGTATCCAGATATGAGCGATCCAAATAGAAAAGCCGTGGCAGACTATTATATCTATTCCGAAGGTATTTATATAAAGGTAGACGATCCATATCAACGCCATCTCGTAAAAAATGACGTCTACTACAAGGTGGTTACCAATGTGAATGATGGTGGAGTAAATAAGCTGTTATTGGAAGATGGTTCATTGATGGAGCCGGATGGCACCGAGGTATTTTATTATTCTTCAAGTGCTGGAGAAAAGATAACCTTCGGTTCGACCTTGTATACCTGGGCCCATAATACGAAATATGTTACCAGGGATGAAATAGTGATGCCGGTGGAATATGAAACCTACGCGAAATATAACGAACAGGGCAAAAATTTTACCCTTGGAGGAAATGCAGTATATGTAAAGAGCGGCGATGATTACATAGAAATCGGTAATCCTAATGACCTGTTCGCCGTCGATAGCGACACAGGAAAAGAACGTAGAATAGAATTTTCCAATCGCAAATATGTCCAAAATGCAGACGGTAGCTATCTCTATGTGCAAAACGCCTATGACAGATACTCGGCTTTATTGGAAAATAAAAAAACAACTCCCACCGCAGTTATAAAAGTTGATGGAGAGTTTATAACACCAGCCAATGATAGTAATGATAAATTTATCTATGGCGCAATGGAGGATGATAATGTATCAGGAAATTATGTGGTTGGTTCCGATGGAGGTTATCATTCGTTAGCCGGAGTTAAGATTAGCACAGATCTAGGAGATATAAATCTAAATGGAGCTCAGTATTCATATCTAAATAATGATATTACCATAAATGATTGGACCGCCTATGATCTTCAAAATGTCTATGGCGATGATTTGTATGTCAAGGATGTCAGTGGAAGTATTTCTAAATCGTCACGCATAGAAGGTGCAACAGTTACTCCAGTCAAAGATTTAGATGGTGACTATTTGCTAGGAAATGATGGCAATTATTATAACAAAAGCGATCTATTATTGACCTGGTATGTTGATTATGATGATAAAATACATAATTCTGCCGATGGCGTCTATGTATTGGATAATAATGTGGCAAAAAATTTAAGTGTTGGTGAAGATGGCAAGATCGTCGAATACTGTAAATTTGAAAACACCTATTATCAAATATCGACGGTGGATTCTTCTAAGAGCATATTGACGGCCAATAATAAGACCCTTGTGGCTGGCCATAGATATATAACAGTTACCGAAAATGCAATAGTGCAAGTTACCGAATCAAATGATATATTTGTGGAATCAGCTGAAGATTCAGACCGTAAGTATAAAATATCAGGCGTCGATGGGTTGCCATTGAAAGTAAAAGTTTTGGCCAATGATTTACATTCTGGATTGACCGGTGTGATTGGAATAAAAGGTAATCAATCCATTAATTTTGGCATATCTGGGGGATTCTATAGCTTTGAAGAGGTAAAAATTCGTGACACTGATGGTGAGCTTCATAGCTTATCTGATCTTAGAATATCGCTTGATGGTACATCCGAACTTGGTAGAGCCGTAGATGCACTGGGCAATAGCAGGGTATATATCAAATTAGATGGCGAAAATATTGCTATTCCATATCCGAGCATGCAATATAAGCCAAATGAAAATGCTGCAGGTACTCATTTGAAACTCAATGACAAATACTATAATCTTACCAATGGAGAGATTGGGCTGAAGATCAAGTATGTAAATGAAAATGGAATAGCTTCATATTACAAATTGCCAAATAATATACCTCCATCGGTTTTTTATTTGAACACCGATGATATTCCGGTGACCACATCGGATATATATAATCAAAAAATAGTTAACACCACAGTAATTAAGCAGGGTGAAGGTGGTTATACGTCGATTATTGATAGAAGAGAGGATGTCAGAGTAAAGGAGACTAAGGCTGTCGATGGTGAATATTATAAATATGGCAGCGACGATAAGTTGTATGAGATAAAAATAGCATCGGAGCAGATCACTGATACATCTACCACACCCACAACCGTAAATCCTGGTGAAAGTTATATCGTCATAAGAGTAGAAAACGAAGATGATAAATATTTAAAGGTTACAAATAATGATAAAAGATATAACGTTGAATTTCCTGCTGTAAGAGTTGGAGACAGATACTACGATATGAAGACCAGCAGGCTCCATTTTGGCAAAGCTACCACCGGAGAAACTGGAGTCAGCGAATTGACCTATATCCAATATGATGGGGTGCCGACCTTCGAAGGCGAGGGAAATGACAGGTTATATGATACATTGTTTGTGGAAGCCAATGGCAAATATGTAAGATTTACCGATAGAGATGATGGCGATGGCAGTGTGAAATACTATGGAATCACCAATGATACTAAAGGAGAAATAGCTACGGCCGAAGCAAGTACCTTTGTTTTAGGATCCGATGGTGCCTATTATCCAGCCAAGTATCTTAAGGTAAAAATTGATGGCAACTATTTCTCTTATAATGGCATATATAGATCTATTCCGGCAGATAATACCAGTGATCCAGTGAAAATCACTTCATCGTTGGTAAGATATTCTTTTATACAAAATATTGAAGGAGAAAATTACATTGGCGCAGATAATTTTGTAAAAGATGCCAAAGGGATGTATCATAACAGCAAAGTGTACATAGAAAATGATAGTAATGGAGAGATGGAAATATCCACTGGTGACAAAATTTCTTTCACTGCAAATGGTAAAAATGTTCCCAGTCCTAGTAATTTCATCGTACCTCATAGTGCCAAGGGTGGTGATTTTATAAAAAAAGGCGATTGTTACTACCGGATCGATGAATTGGAAGTGGCTGTGGGCGAAGATAAGGCAAAGGTCAAAGGCTTTTATGTAGAAAATGATGATAAAAAAATCAGTGTAAATGATGTGTTGACCCGATATGTCATCAACGATAGTGAAGACGCCACCGGATTGATAAAAGGTGAGAATAATGTTTATTATAGTTCAGGTAGTTTAATAAAGATCAAGGATGGCGGTTCGCTCTATGGTCGCGATGCCAATGGTAAATTTGTCCGGGCTGAAAGGCAAGGCTACTTCAAGGCCAGCGAAGTGGAAGGCGATCCAAATTTCACGAAATTGCAGGATATATATTACAAATCCGATGATGGAAATCCGCCGACCTATTCCATTGCCGGTGTTACTGCCGGAGAGGTCTATGTATTCGGCACAATGTATGAATTCATAGACATTGGAATAGGCACAGACAATCTGTACTACAAAGCTGAAGGTGATTTCTCGAGACTTGATGATGATATTTACACAAGGATTGCCCAGGCTAAAATCAAAGGTGAAGATGGGGCGCTCTATAGTCCGAATGACATATATGTTGCTGGTAAGCAATTTGAATACAGAGATCTGCGTGAGATGAAGCTCATCGCCGAAAGGTCAACCGGGGTGGATGCAGATAAGGTGTTTGTGAAGTCTTTATTTGACAATCTGGAAGATCTGAGGGCCATCACGGTGGATAATCCAGATATAACCCAGGTGGATATGTTCAGCGATGTGATCGATCGATTGGAAGATTATCTTGGTTCATTGGTCGGAGATTTGGAAGTCTATTCAAAGGATGTGGCCTATTACAATGATGCCAAAATCATTGTGGATGACACCGTGGAAAAAAATAAGAATTTTCTGGCGGAAGGTGGCGATGTGCTTGCCAATGCATTGGATAAGTTGCTCAATAGATTTGATGGTCTGGGTACGGATGACATTGGCAATATGGAGTGGAGAGAGCGGTACAGTGGTGAGTTTGAAAGCTACGTGCGGAATGTGAGAAATGAGATAAATAATTACAAAATATCTTCCAATGAGAGAAATGTTTATTTTCGGAGGCTAGCCGAAGCCAGGGATATTTCCAACTATGCCTTCGGCGATGCCATTACTTCGGATGAATTTTTTGGTGATAATTTGGCGAAGGTTGTGAAAAAACTTATGAATGCTGCTGTGGGAAGTTCATCCCCTGAAGAAAAATTGGGAGTGGCCTACCAGATGTTTTCTGACTGTGCCAATAAATTAATCACATTGACTAAGAGTTGGTCATTGCAGGATAGTGAATTGACCCGAGGTCCGGAATTACTGTCGCTGACCAAGCGCATAGATGAGATTGCCAAGGCCATGAAACAGGTAAGTCTCACATTGTTCAAAAATGTGGAAACCCAGCGGAATGTATATGGCAAGGTGATGATTTTGGAATATGTTTTGGGCAACTATGGCAAAGTGGGAGATGAGATAAAATTTCTGGCGGATAAGGATGAATTTCCTGCCAAAACCGATGATGATAAGGGCATATATATTAAGTTTGAGTCGGTGAATGATGAGATAGAGTCGGTGTTACATTTGGTTGATAGATCCAATAATGAGGAGATAGAGCTTTTTTACAGATATGATTTTACCGAATTGAAAGTGGAGAAATGTATTGCCAAAAATGGGGAGCCATCGAACTATTGGGTGGATGGGCGGCGTGGTACCGATGCCAGTCCCTGGGATGGCGGCAGTATATATTTCCGGGATGCATTGAGGCATGCGGATTTTGCCCATATTCTAGGTAATTATTTTCAAGAAGAGACAAAACCTCTTGGAGAGAAGGATCCGGTGACAAAATTTGTGCAGGAGGTGAAATGGATGATGGATGTGCCGATCTATCAGGTGAATGAAAAGCTAGGATTCTTCACGATGAACGGCATATCTCAGCCGGCCATATTGGAATTTAGCACCGGGAAGACAGCTGAACTGGAAATGGCACCGAATTCCACCTCGGATCCATCGGAAAACAAACCAAATCCGGTGATAGAGGGTGCAGATAACCTGCTACCAAAAAGCTCCCTGGCCTTTAGCGGCACCGTGCTTTCCATACCCGATGGCCAAGCCCAAGCACCGTTGCATAAATTGATATCCTATATGATGTCCACAAATCTGAAAGATGTTCCAAGCAAGGATGAAATGTCCAATATAAGCTCTGATCATTTGGCCAAAGATGCTAAAATTTATATTGCTCCACCCTATGGAACACCAGATAAATATCCTAAAAATGTTGCCACAGATTTTGAGAATATAATAGATAGTTGTAGAAAAGATAAGATGCCAGCTAATTGTCCATATGAACCAATGAAACTGATGACAAAAGGTGAGGCAGAATTTGATTCAAAGACAATTTGTGATCATGATCATGAAAAGAAAACAGATGGTTTTATTAATGATAAAGGTGGTGGAGGAGATACGCCAGATGGTATTAGTAGAATAACATCTAAAGATACTAAGCTTAATATGATATGGAAAGATGGCCATGATGGAAATAATGTAAGAAATGATTTGCTGAGATTGAAAAATAAAATTTATGATACAAGTAATCGTAGTACCACGCTTAACAATGCTATTAATTATTTAGCCGTTAATAAGGAGTATGATTATGAATTTAATGTTTATGCCCATGGATGGGATCCAAAGTATAATGATTGGAGATGGCGCACTAAACAGGCTATAAAAGATGGCCCTGGTAGCTCTAAAGAGAAGAATGGGCATCGAAACAGAGAATCAATTTTGCAGGCGTTCGATGGTTACAAGGAATCCATGAATAATGCCTATGGTAATGCATATACTAAATTGCAAGATATAAAGTCTAAGTATGATGCCTATGACAGCAATCGCATGGCCAAGAAAGCAGTAGCTGAAGCGGAAGGTGAGAAAATTAAAGCCGTAATGGATAATCTTAGGAACTCTACTGCTTGGAGTAATAGTGGTTCGACTTTGAAAACCTCATTGGAAGCTCTTAGTGGTAATATTTCTGGCAATCGAGCAGAAGGTGTGGTTAGCTATACCAAAGGTGATTCAAAGAAAGACCCAGCAATTAATAAAGCCCTATGCAATGATGTGAATTTTGCAAATGCCGTAAATAACGTCTGGTATGTCAGTGCGGTCTTTAAGAAATTGCTTGACGATGCCAGTGATGGGACAAAGGATGTGCTTGAAACCTTTATCGGCTATGTGAATGCATTTGAAAATGGGGCCACCGAAGATGATAAAGTCCTTGCTGCGGAGAATATTGTAAAAGTCAGTTTACCTATGCAGTCTAAAATGGAAGAAGTAGTGAGTGAAGCAAAAAGGGTATATATTGCTGCGGGTTCGGTGGTGGACAGTTTCACCCGCATAGCATACGATAGTTTATTAAATCTACAGGCGAAAATAGAGGATATCATTAAAGCAGCGAGTCAGCAGGATAAATTTGTCCAATCAAAGAAGTTTTATGAATATATCCAAACATTAGAATCTGGCTATCAAAACTGGAGAACCAATGAGCTAGAGCGCCAGAAATTTCTTACCGAATTGAACAGAAAAGATGTCAAAGGAAGTGGGTTTTTATTGTTGAGTAAAGATTTTGATATGGTGAAATTATTTGTCTCCAATTATAAGATGATCGGCGGACTATTGGATGTGAGTGGCGTAGCTAATAAAGAAGTATTGGGATCTCTGCAATCTTCCTATCCGGATTGGTCGACAAATACGATTCAAAAAAATGCTCTGATGGAAGAAATAAATGACCATAATTCTCTATTGCCGAACGATAAAACTGCGATTAAAACCTATATAAATAATTACCCAACCAATGATTTATATTCTATTCCAATTAGATTGGGAGTTAGCACTGCCGGCGATGTCATGGCGGATTTCAAGGAAATACCAGCCTATAACAATTCATTGTGTGCCTTCACCAGAGTCGATGAGCCAAAGGAATTCGAAGTTCCGTTGCGCGGTGCAGTGGGATCCTTTGAGTGGAAAACCATAGAATCCATTGTGGATACCATCGGAGCCACCGGTTCCGATACCATGTTGGAATATATGCACCGTCAATTTGATTTACTTATGGAAAAAGGCATAGATTCTGGTCAGGTAGACAATAGAGCTCTGATAAATATAGGTAATGTGCTGAGAGAATTGGAGGAAAGAATCAGAACCTATGCTGCCAGAGGAAGTAATGGTTCCGATAATGCTGGTTCGGACAAAATGATTGCCAATGGTCTCATCAATTGGTACAATGCCATCACAGATTGTGTTGCTGGTCATATAAAGAAGAGCCTGCAACTAAGTATAAATGGCGAAAATGGCTTAGCAGCCAAATGGGATTATCCTGAGGGATGGACCCAGGATGGTTTACTTAGATACATGACAATGGATAATAAAAATTGCGCCATAAGCTTAGTAATGGCAGATTCTTTGGTCAACACCAATGCCTATAAGATGTTGCAGCTGAAAGAAAATTATAAGGAAGCGATAAATATCAACCTCTCATACATAAACAATATAAAAAGTTATCAGACTTCGCTGTTAAACATGATAGATCAGTATACGGCGATGACCGAGAGCAATAAACAAAACTACGACTCCACAGTCATTCGATACTATATCGCAAGCTTGAAAAAAGAAATTGAGAAATTTATAAAATTTTCATCCAGCACAGGTAGTGATGGACGAGAAGTTATAAGCTTTAGCATTGGTGATAATTTTCCGGCAGAGACGAAGGATATGTATGTGAATTATGTCAATCAATTGGACGCCATAGAAAGGGTGCTTACCTATAAAATGCAAATGGATCAGACCGAGTTATTCTATGAGTGGTTTGTCAAAGTAGAAAATATCTATGCAGATTGGCGGATTAATGGTAAAAACCGAGAAAGACTTTTGAAACAACTAGAATTTTTCGCCAATACGAAAGTTGCATTTACATTGCCATTGGCAGTTGCTAATAGTAATCTAGATGCGGATCCGAAAGATATACTGTTAAAGGATGGTGCCAATGTCAATAAGCTATCAGAGAAGTTTGCAGAAATTAATAGCTTGATTGGAGCTGCCTATGATACCATCGAGAGCATATTTTGGAGTAACACTGTTAACATAAATGATAATACAATATCGAGATTTACTGATATAAAAAATAAACTCAAAGGCAGCGATAATGGTACGGCAAAGCACTTTTTTGATGAAGCTAAGAGATTTAATGAATTTAGATCCATTGATGATCAGAATGCTTGTGAAGCGATGATTGAAGAAATGTACAAAACCGTCAGCAGTACAGTGTTACTTCTTCAGATGGTGAAGGACAAAGGCATTTCTTCACAAAACGAAGATGATATAAAAAATCTATGTATGATGCTGAACATTTCATACACAGGAGTGGTGGATGCTAAATCGAAAATTAATAGCGCGATGAATGGCTTCAACGACGACAATGAAGTACTAGCATTGCTAAGAAATGCAATCTCAGCTCAAAAAAGTTCCTGCACTGGTGGCACATTACAAAAGATGTTATCCACTGGTACGAACTATTTCTCGGGTACTTTGATAGAGCATATAATTGGAAATAAAACGGATGAGAATACAGGACTTAGTATTACAGGGTATATAAAGCAATATAATACAAAGACGGATTTTTCAAATGTTGATGCTAAAGATAAGGTAAAATCGTTGGTGGCTATCCATGGAATTACCGGAGATCTTAATTTTGATCAAGTTGCTGTGATAAATCTGATTGAAAACATGAGAGTGGCTGTGTATAACCAGTATAACGATGAGGTTAGAAAAAGACCAGTGCTTCTTGCCAGTCAGATTTCCGGAGAAAGTGCCAACATTGAGGCCAAAAGTCTTAAGGATAGTCCAGATTTGGTCGAGTCCTACTATGAAACAATGAAGGAATTTGAGAGAAATTCATCGATGGTTGTACTGAATTTTTTGAAAACTAATGTGAACCATCTTGTTAGTAGCGCCAACCAAATTGGCACTAACACTGACGAAACTGGTAAAATCAATGCATTTAACACTGTACTGAATGCAATTTTGGGTAATGGTGTCTATAACTCATTGGAAGATGGCAGGCCCATTAAAACGCTGAGTGACATATTTTCCTATAGTGGCTCCGATGCTACATTGAAAGCTGTTATTGATGTATTAAATGTATTGTCCGGAAAAAGTGCCGATAATTTACTTAGACTAGATGTGGAAAAAAAGGATTCATTCCTAGATGTATTGAATAAATATAAATCGCTGTTTGTGTTGGAAGGATCCATCATGGCCCATATAGAAAAATATATGGTAGAAAATGCAGCTTGGCGATTCTTCATGGGAGAGATAGATTCTGTGTTTTCTAGGTATGAAAATTGGAGAACAGATAGCAGCCAAAAGACATCTTTACGCTCAGAGCTTTCGCAGCTCAAAAATATGATATATTATCACAATTTGAATAATGATCAATGGGAGCCTTTGGCATTGCAGCCATTGTCAAATGCTAATTATGAAATGGATTCAAATGGTAATTTTATCACTAGGATGTCGAACAATATTAGGGTCGAAGGAGAACCATCTGGAGGTGTAATGCCAGTAATAGATACACCTACCGAAGAAAGTACGCAGACCAGTGAAAATGCATTGACAGTCGAAGATATGCCGAAAGGTATACAGATGTCTGAGCATATAGAAAATCTCCTTAGCCAGGTTAGGGATTATAATGCCAATAACGACCCCAAGGCGGTCTATGTCACCAGAAAAGCTGAAATTGATAATCTGGTCAAGAGTACCTTTGGCAACGCCATGGATAGCAATGTGCTTATTAACACAAATAAGGTTAATTTGATCATCGGAAATGGAATTATCACCGAAGAGAATATATTCCTTGTGATAAAAAAGCTAGAAGATCTTGTATCTGTGTGGAATATTCGAGATACAAACATAAATAAAGAGGCCTTTAAATTGGTCAATGCTGGTAGAAAGGAGGGTGAACCGGAGAAGCGCATAGTTACAGATACAGTATTGGCGTTGATTGATGACCTGAAAACCTGCTATAGCAAAGGTGAAGCCTATGCTTTCTGCTCCATATTTAATGATAGATTGAGCATGGCAGAATATATATACTCGGTCATGAATGGGCAGGTGTCGAATTTGGAATGGCACAATAAGATTGTCCAAGGGGCAGATGAATCTCTTATGCTTCAAGCAACTGGAGTTTATACGTTTAAAGATTCTGAAGGCCATACTTACGCCTGCTCCATGTATAATGGAGAGACAAAGATAATGGAGTTGCCCGCGATGAAGGATGATGAAATTAATGGCTATGTGAATGGGTTGAGAAAAACCACATTCTATGAGGCAGAAAATCTCCAAGGCGTGTTTTTTAAAGAAAATTCCAACGGCGATTTGACAGATGTAAAGTTGTCCATTACAGCCGACGGTAAAACCTATATATCCACCAACGGAGGGCTGATCGATGCCAATGGCAATTCGTTGAGCTTTGATGAAGAAGGATTTTTCATCAATAAAAATGATGAAAGAATTGTCATACGTGGACAATCAACTGGGTCGAGCGATGTGGCCTATAAAGTAGACGCTACATCGGGAAAGATCCTTGGAGTTGAATATGATATAAAATCCGAATCCTATAAGGTTGGATCCTATAATGTGGTGGAAACCTATAATACGCGATTTATCTATAGATCTGGTAAATATGAGCCATCTTCTCAGTACTTAACTAAAGAAAATGTAAGACAGGGATTTCTCAGTGAAATTATGACCATAGGATCAGAGTTGGAACAGAGGCTAAATATTTGGAAGGCTGGTCTATCAGGTATTGGGCCAGAATATACCTCCACGGCATTGGCTTCGGTGTCTGAATTTACGGCTATGTTCTCTAGGATCAGCGATAGATTGGCCACCCATGATGTAAAAATGTATAACGAAAGCATGGAGTTCCATGATGAGCAATATATGATTTCTGGCATAAATTCATCGTTAAGAAATCTCAGTGGCGATGGTGATTTACAAAATTTTGTTGGTCTTTCCGAAAGGGCAAGAAAGTTGTATGATGCTGCCAATAAACTCACCAAAGCCAGTGCAAATGGCATGACAAACGAGATAAAAGCTCTAACTTCTGCCTACAATGTGGCCCAGACAGAATATGAGAATTCAAAAAAGAATGCATCAGCAGGCTATGGTAATTACGAATTATATGTGATTTCGTTGAAAAATTTATTTAAAGAAGCTGAAAATGACCTGAAATACAACATATCAGTGCAGTTTGAAAAGAGACGAAAGGGTGAATTGATTGCTGCCTATGTGTTTTCCAATGAAAAATATAAGGCGGCCAATGAGGTTCTTTCCTTGGTGAAATCGGTGGATAGAGTAACCAGTGAACTCAATGGCTATTTGGCTTCCATGGCGCCGAGAAAGGATTTTCAAGCCCTTTTGGATGTGATAGAAAATGGTAACTCAAAATATTCTCAGGAACCCATATTGCCGTTGGCCAAGGCAAGGATAATAGAAAAATCTTCTAGGTTGAGAGTTTATCAGGGATGGCATGGAGATTCCATGGATGCGACGATGTATAGATCAGCTTTGGATTCGGTGAGAAATGCCACCTATTTTGCCAATTCCGAAGAGGTTAGATTGATAAGTACCGAGTCGTTGGACAATTATCTAGGTGGTATGGATTCTTCTCTTGAGAAATACATAGAGGAGATGAAGGACTATGAGCTATATGATGGCCTGCTCAATGATGTGTATGGGTTGGAGGTCTTTAAAGATGGAAGAATTCGCGAAATATCTGGAGTAGGTATAAATGTTATAATTTCAGATAATATCGACTGGATGTTCTCTCAGGCAAGTAAAGATTTATTTTTATCTGAATTGATATCCTATAGTAAAACGTTGGATGTGATCATAAAATCCTATGACAAAGGAGGGCAATTATACGGCAAAATGAAGAGCAGAGTGCTGGATAAAATAAAAGCCCTACGCAAGTACATTGGCACCGAAGGCTCCAATACGAAAAGCGATTACATCGGCAGTGTCGCTCTGTTCAAAGCCTACGATAGCGATAATTATTCCAGACTTCAGCAAATGTACAAGAAGCAAGCAACTATGATAAAGAGACTGAAGGAAGACTATAGAGTCAACAAAATTTCTATCGATGAATTCATCACCAAGATAGAAGAATTGCCAATGGAAGGTGGGCCTCTGGATGAGTATATAACCTCATTGAAGGAATTTTTGTATTACACAAAGGCATTGGAAGAATATCAGCTGTCGTTGTTACAATTGCAGCCAAAATACTACGTCTATGATAAAACCCAGTCCAAGTGGCTTACGGTGGATGAAAGTGGTATGACCGAAAAACAGATAAAAAGTTCCGGTGGTAAATTTATTAGGCTAGTAAAAGGTTATGATGGTTCTGGCAATCCAATTTACATTGAGGATTATAGCCTGACCGATAGTATAACTAAACCAGTGTTTGTCAGTGCCAGTGCCATGTGGCATGGAGAATATTCTTCCTATGGTGTGGTTCTTCAATTACTGGCAACTCTATACGAGAAATTTACAACCCAAAAGCAATTGCTTGCCGATATAATAAAGCAGGTGGAAGAAAATAATGAAAAAATTAATGAAGCAAACAGGATATTGCAAGACATAAACAAGGTCCAGGCGTCAGCTGCCAAGGCTGGTGAAGACGCTAAGGTGGCCATACCGGCTAATGTTATTATGTATTTTGGCAAAAACAAAATTAAGGCTCCGACGACCATGTTTGCCAATGATGCAGAAATGGAAAAATATGAAAATTCTACCTTCAACAAGAGAATGAATTATCTGTCATCGATGGGCACCGATGCTTCCATGCTAATATCTTATATAACCCAGGGACAGCTGAAGCCAGAAACTGGCATGAGCTTGATGTTAGGCGATTTATCTTCCACCGATTTGCTTGAGCTGGGATCTATGAAAGAAATCTATGACAAAGTCAGCGGTATAAATGGTAAATTTGGCGATGTGGCAAATTCGGTTAAAAGTAAAAACACATGGCGAAATGCTGCGATATTCTCTGCGTTTTCTCTTCCATTGGCTGCTTTTGGTGGTCTTATACTAGGTGCTGGCGCTGCCTTTGGAATTGGCTATGCGGCTTCTAGTATAACAACAAAGGGGAGTAATACGCAGCTATCTGGTGCAAAATACTTATCCGGAGGATCCGATAATAAACTATTAGAAGTGTATTGGAATACTAGGCTTGCTTTGGAAGGCGGTTCAACATTGCCCAAATCAGTGATGGATAACTATGTGCAGGGATTATTTAATTCTATGGATGAGGATATCCGGGGCTACGCTTTCCCGTCGGATGATATAACTCCCAATAGAAAAAAGACCGATAGCGCCAGTGGTGATATAAATGGATTTCAATTGGTCAATTGGGCTCCTATTACCAATGACTGGGGTGGCACTGGCCATTACTACTATGCTGCAAAGGATGCAGCCAGGGCCGGTGGATTCAGTGAAGATGAATATGATAATAATGAATCCGCAGCAAAGATGATAGAAGCTATGGAACTGATTAGTCACCAAAAATTTTACAAAAATGGTAGTGTTTATAAGGAAAATTTTACCGAGCCAGACTATGACTATAATGCAATGATTATGGCCTATAAAATAGAGGCCATGATAGATATGTTTGGTGTCGAGGCGGCAGGTATAGCCGTAAAATACCTGACAGGAAGTCAAAATAGAGCCAAGACGGTGAGCGATTTGGATGCTTTGGCCGATAAATCTCGTAGCTCTGATAAAAATAATCGAGTGTACACCAAAGACGAGATTACAAAGCTGAAAGCCTATATAGATGGAGAAAAATTATTCACGTCGGATGACATATCTCCTCCGGAACAAAGGATGCCATTGACACATTTCTGGACACATAGTGATGTAACAACACGAGATGATGGGATAAAAAGCATACTCAATAGGTGTTATGGATCCGGAAAATCTGGTCTTGGAGCCGATGAAGTATCTCTATGGAGTGAGAGCCTGAGGATCCATATAGATAAGCTTAACGCTGACGGCCAGATGATTGCGACCAACATGCAGCGAACCATGCAAATTTGCAATGAAACCACGGCCATCGCTACCCAAATACTTAAAAATAATGGCGATACATTGAGACAGATATATGCAAATATTAGATAACAATTTAAACGGGATAACAGAATGGATGACGATAAAATTTTTAAAATTGATGAATCTTTTGATGAGCTATTGACAAAATATTTCACCGATAGGGATCCTAATGTGGTATTATATGAAAAAATTCCTGGCATTTCGGAGGTAAACCTAGAAGCTGCCTACGGCATAGGCTATAATTTGTTTCAAAAGAAAAAATATGACAGTGCCTATGATGTATTTCATTTCCTATGCCTGCTAGATCATTTTCAAAAAAAATACTGGAAAGCATTGGCTTTGACTGCCTATGTGCAGAAAAAATATGAAGAATCTAGGATGGCGTATTTTACGGCCTTTGCCCTGGATCCCACCGATATAGAACTGGTGTCTGCCATGGCTGATTGTTCTATTTCTCTCGGAGAGGCCGAAAATGCAAAAAATTTTTTGGAAATAACCTGTGATATGGGTAAAAATTATGAAAGTAATGAAACTTTATGTCAGCGGGCCAAATCAATCCTCGATGTGATAGATGAGCTGAGTGTTAAAAATTCCTGAAAATTTGTATGATTATATGGCGGAGATGATAGGATATGAGAAATTCTGTAGATATTAATGTAAATTCGTTGACCGATATATTGATTGCTGCTGAAAAGAAAAGATTGAGCAAGCCAAGTGAAGCTAATTCGTTGTCTGATATTGTGACGGCAAAATTAGAAAAGGCTATGTTCGATAGCACAATGATCTATACTCCTAGCCAGCATGTCAATGAAATGTATCAGCCGACTAAGCTGGACATGTCGAAGGTCAGTGCGATAAGCGGAGCCATGGCCATGCTCATACTTTCGGCGATGAGCTCGCAATTGATGCTGGAGACCCAAATGCAGGGCATCGAAAGTACTATGAACCATCGCATTGCCTCTAGAAACAAGACCATGAAGCAAATAAAGGACAAAATAAAACAGTCCAGAATAAAAACGCCATTTCAGAGATTTATGAAATGGTTGAATGGCACCGGATTCATGAAGTTTATGAGATCGGAGGTCGGAAAAATATTCATGTTTATTTTTAGCATGGTGATGACCGTTGCCGCGGCTGCTCTTACCATAGTTAGCGGTGGAACTGCTGCTCCAATTTTGGTTGTTATGGTGGCTTCAATGGCAATACAAATCGCCGAATTCAGTACTGGCAAAAGCATGGGTGAGCTTGTTGCCAGCGGTATGGATGATGATAATAAGGCGAAGCTCGCTTTGCAAATTGGAATAGACATAGCGTTAATGGTTGGTGAAGTTGTTGCTGGTAATGCAGCAGCCAGAGCTGGCCAGATGGGGATTAAAGCTAGCCAAGCGGCTATAAAAGCCGTTGACAATATCAATGATATTGCCATTCAGACCAAAAAGATCACTGAAACCACCACGGAGATGGTAGCAACACTAGAAAATGCCACGAAGATGCTGTCAGAGGCAGCAGAAAAAATAGGTGATGTTGATGATATTTTGACTGATACCATAAAAAAAGTAAATGATTTGGTGACCGAAGCCAGTCAATTGGCCACCGACGCCCTTGCCAAATCCAATGAAGCACTTAATATGCTTAAAAACGGGGATAACCTTGATGATGTGATGAAGGTCATCCAGGAATCGCAAAAATTAACCCAAGCGGCTGTGCAGAAGTCACAGGAAGCCATGAAAATGATGTCGGATTTATCGGATACTTTGACGGAATTCGCTGGCGAATTTGATGACATTGCAAACTTTTTGACAAATCTCAATGAAAGTATGGATAAACTCAGTGGATTCATTGATAAAATTGGCGATGCCACCAGTGTCCTATCAAAGAATATCGATGATTTGGACGATTTGAGACAGTCCATAGGCAAAGGTACTAAAGCTTTTTCATCCACACTGAAGGTAGCTGAAAGGGTAAAAAAGTTTTCTGGACTATTTGATTTTGTCGATAAATTTATCGTAAATTCTCGGAGAATCCAAAATGCCATTTCGAATGCCATGCAGTTTTATGGTGTCTTATATCAGCTTGCCTTGGACACGGAACGGGCAACAATGGCAAAAAATGCCATGGAAATCGATGCTATAAGAACCCAGGCCGATGCCAGAGATAATTTCCTAAAAACCATTCAGGAAACCCAGATGTCGGATATTCAGGAATTGGTCCAGCAGGTGAAGGATGCCTTTGGGCGGGCTGCCCAGGCCATTCAGGAAGAAGGTGAAGCCGAAAGGGCCATTGCCAGAAATATCACTGTTTAATTTGTCTATGATTTATTTCCCTATGCAGAATTGCCCAAACAACTCGTCCAGCATGCTCTCATTATCATATTTGCCTGTTATTTCGCCGAGTATTTCCAGGCTTAATCTTACATCGCTGGCTGCCAGCTCAATGTGGTTGCCCTGTCCAAGTTTCTCTATGGCAAGATCGAGATAATTTTTTGCCTTGGATAGAATTTGCACGTGCCTTGAATTTACGATGAATTCATCCTCCGATGGCATTAGGTTTTTTTCGGCGATGATTTTAGCTATGGCAGCCCTCAGGTCGGCCATGCCTTGGCCGGTTTTGGTTGAAATTTTTATGCCTTCGATGGCAAAGGGCATTTTCATTGTCTGGCCATGGAGTAGATCGATCTTATTTAGCACCACCAGGTATGGTTTTTCTGTGGATAATTGCCTAAATTCATCCAAAGCATAATCGGTGGCGGTGGCATCTAAAACCAGAAGTATCAGATCGCCTCGGGATGTGAGCTCAAGGGTTTTGTCTATGCCGATCTTTTCCAGAGATGATTCCGGAAATCTTATGCCGGCTGTATCGTAAATTTTTATGACATCAGGTCCAATTTTTATGGTTTCAGAAATAAAATCCCTAGTTGTTCCTGGTTCTGGACTGACTATGGCTCGATCCGTATTCAGTAAGGCATTCATTAGACTGCTCTTGCCTACATTTGGTCTGCCGACTATGACCATATCTATGCCATTCTCCAGGTGATTTTTATAAAAATTTGTATCGATGAACCTCTGAAGGTTTTGGGAAATTTTAATCGCAATTTGATAAACATTTTGATCGAAGCCTACTTCTTCATCGGGAAAGTCTATCTGAGCTTCCAAGGAGGCAAGAATTTTTATAAGATTCGAACTTAGTTCAGAGATTCGATGGCCAAGAATGCCACCCAATTGACGTTGGGCTAGGGCTAACGCCCTTTCGCTTTTGGCATGGATTATATCCAAAACAGCTTCGGCCTGACATAAGTCCAGCCTTCGATTCAGGAAGGCTCGCCGGGTAAATTCTCCGGGATGTGCAATTCGGCATCCCATGGTACATAGAGCATCCGTTATCTTCGTGATAATAATAGGATTGCCATGACAATCTATCTCTAAACTATCCTGGCCGGTGTAGGAATGGGATGCATCAAAAAATAAAAATATAACTTGGTCCACAATTTCGCCCTGGGATGTCACAAAATTGTCCAAATAGGCATGGCGTGGCGCTACTTTTGCTCTAGAAAACACAATTTTTATGATATCTAGGCATAGAGATCCACTTACTCTTATTTTAGCTATGGCAGATCGCCCCCATGGTGTGGCCAACGCTACAATGGTATCATCCATGGTGCCTGGTGATTTTTAGGCTTAATGCTTGAAAAATCCTAATTGCGCCTTGGGCCGAAGCTGCGAATGGGAGTATTTTTTTGGATGGTAGCATTTTTTAATCGAAAAACGATGCGAGCTTTCTCCAAATCGTGAGGGCACATTTCCATGCGAACCTTATCACCTATGGTAAGCTTAATGAAATTTTTTCTAAGTTTACCAGATATGTGTGCCAAGACTACATGACCATTTTCCAATTCTACTCTAAACATGGTCCCAGGTAGGACCGCTATAACTTTACCAATAACTTCTATACACTCATTCGCCATAGATTGTAAATAACTGGAACATGTGATACTGTCTTAAATTTAACCTATCAATGTCAATATCATTCTATCAATACCATTTGATTTTTGCAACATGTAATATGTTTTTTACACACGAAATATTGTTCCAAAACTTTTGCCCATTATAGATGATGCTCCTATAACTGTTACTGCTAGAAAGGTCATGGCCCATACTCCAAGGGCACAGGCCAAAAATGGACCATCCGATAGCATATGCATCAACTCATAGATGGCTTTTGTGATTGGATAATATTGCTGTTTTTGAGCCAAAACTATGGAATCAGATACCTCTAACATTGCCTGGGAGAATACCAATAGACCACCGGACATCAGATTGGCCATAATCAGCGGAAGTGTAATTTTTAGAGATGTCTTAAATGGATGGCAACCAAGACATTGGGCTGCTTCTTCGTAGGTTATGCTGGTCTGTTGTAAGCCTGCCATGGCCGAGCGGACAGCAAAGGGAATTTTTCTTACCACGTAGGCTATGATTAACAGGATTGTAGGATTTTCTATGGGATTGAGAATTTCAAAGCTGCGGCCTGTTTGGGTCATGGCCAGATAGCCGAAGGCCATTACCAATCCAGGAACGGCCAGTGGTAGCATCGACAGGGCATCGAGCAGATGACGGCCAGGTAGTTTTGTTCTGACCACCACGAAAGCTATCGCCGTTCCAAGCAAGATTGTGCCGATGGTGGCCGCACTGGAATATATGAGGCTGTTTTTTATGGACGGAACGGTCAATGGGTGGCTCAGGGCACATTTGTAGTTTTCCAGGACAAATATTTCCGGAAAGATGGAATTGTACCAGTCTGCTGAAAATGATTTTATGACCACAGCTAAATGGGGCAGTAATGATGCTAAAATGGTCATTAAAAATGAGCCAACGCATAGCAATTGCTTGAATACGGATATGGTTTTTGGGCCGGACATATGGGTTGATTTAGCCATCATAGAAAAATTTTGACGACCGAGTAACCCTTTGCCCAGAATGTAAAATAATATCGAAAATATGAGCATGACAGAAACCAATGCAAAGGGCAATGGGTTATTACCTATATCCTTCAGTCCGAAATAGATCTGTACTGGCGTTACAAGATTATAATCGAACATCAGTGGTACTCCAAGTTCTGTGAATGACCAGATGAAGATCAAAGTACATCCGGCAAATATTCCAGGCCGTAGCAGCGGAAATGTTATTCTAAAAAACCTTTTCAATCCGCGACAGCCTAAGTTGCCGGCAGCTTCTTCAAGGGATGGATCTATGTTTGCCAGAGCGGCCACCAGACTCAGGTACAATATGGGATATAGACTAAGAGCATTCATTAGTGCTATGCCTATGAACTTATTACTTCCTAACCAGTCTATGTAGTTGCCGGGTTCAATTAGGCCGAATTTCAATAGCATGGCATTTAAAACTCCGTAGGTTCCGAATATTTGTTGAATGCCTATGGTGCCAACGAATGGCGGTAACATGATGGGCAGCAATATAATGGACGTTAAAGTCTTTTTTAGCGGAAACCTATATCTGTCGGTGAAGTAGGCCAGTGGCATGGCTATCAATAGAGATATCAGTGTGGAGAGTAGACCAAGCCCCGCGGAATTTAGAAGACCGTCAATATACACTCTATTATGAAATATTATTTCAAAAAATCCAAGGGTAAACTGGCCATCGACATTAAAAAATCCGCCTTGGATGATTTCCCAAATGGGCCAAAGAAAAAAACATCCTAGGAAACCAGCCGTAACCACAAATACACAAAATGCCAAAACCCCAGTCATCTATCGCCACCATCTGAATAATTTTGTTCAAAAGTCCAACCATAAAATTTCAAAAATTGATTGCTTTTAAATGGCATATAGATGGTATGTTGATCAATGACAACAATTTATCGTAGCATATATCCTTAATTTATTCATTTGTAGCATAAAATGCTTGCCAAGGTGCCCCAATGGACCTAGTCTATTTGCATATTATTTAATAAAATGGCTAGAATTTGTTTTATTACAGGAAAAAGGCCCATCAAAGGTAATCGCATACGTCGTCGTGGTCAGACAAAAAAAAGTGGTGGCATTGGAACCCATGTGGTGAAAAGGACAAAGCGATTATTTAGGCCTAATTTACAAAGGGTTAGAATTGTTCTTCCCAGTGGAGAGATTAGGCGTGTTCTAGTATCGGTCAAAGCCATAAAAGCTGGCAAGATTGTGAAGGCGATATAACTTTGGGTCAAAGGTAGTTTATGTAAGTATGCACTGAGGTGGTTTTACGTCATTTTACGTATTTACTGGAGTCATGAGAGATTTGGATTATTATTAATAGCCATGGAATCTTTCGCAAATTATTCGTATTTCGATGATTTCGATGACGAGGTTGATTCTGTCGAGTGGTCTGAGATCGAATGGCGTAAATATTTGTCGAAAATTGACGGAGATATATCATTGTTTCTGAGACTATTTATCGAAACAAGGAATATCATGAATCATATGGAGATAATAGCCTCTCAGATGGGCTGGATTAGGCAATCTGGTAATTTTGTTGGCTCCTTGTCTCAGATCGGAGAAAAAGATCCATATACTCTTCATAGACAGCCTGTTATGATTGTGACCAGGGCGCTATATTGTTTTTTAGCAAAAAATTGGGAATTGTTTATGAGTGAGCATAAATCTCCTGATCCTCAATTATGTTGGGTCTATGGCCGCATATTAAATGCTGGAGAACGAGATGCCATTTTGGCATTGGCTTCCATGGATGCCGGTGACGATAATCTGGCGCTATGTCATTTTAAGTCGGCATTGAAGTCGATAAATTACACCATGGACATCATCCAAAGGCTCAAAGCTATCCGGTTGAAATGCAGTGTTTTACTCGAAGATGCGATAATTGCTTGTTTTGATTTGCGCGAGGTGTGGCTGAAAGTCATGGATTCATGCCGAAATGAATGCGATGACGATGAAGATGATGAAGATGAATAGCCATGCCATTGCTTTCATTATTAGTAGTAGATGATGAAAAATATACCAGAGATGCTCTGGTTAAATTGCTTGGGACAAAGTATGATGTGTTTGTGGCCAGTGGTGTGGATGAGGCTTTGTCCTATTTAAAGAGTCACAAATTTTGTGCTGTTTTGACAGATTTGAGAATGGGAGCTTCATCGGGGATGAATGTGGTTGAACAATGTGTTGTAGGTGGCATTCCGTCCATAGTTATGACGGCCTATGGTGATGTGGAAACAGCTGTTTTAGCCATAAAAAATGGTGCTTTTGATTTCATTACCAAGCCCATAGATTTGCCAAAGCTCGATGTGCTATTGAAGCAGGCCATTAAATACAAATCTACCGAAACCATCACCATCGAGCCAAGTCAGGCCCGGCCGAGTATAATTTGTGCGGAGGATTCCCCGTTTATGTCCATTGCATTGAAGGCCAAGAAATTGGCGAATAATAGGGTGAATGTGTTGATCACAGGAGAGACCGGCACTGGCAAAGAGATAATTGCCGGAGTCATACATTTTTCTGGGCATAGAAAGACCAAACCATTTGTGCCTGTACATTGTGCTTCATTATCTAGCTCATTGCTGGAAAGCGAGTTATTTGGTCATGAAAAGGGTGCTTTTACCGGAGCCACAGCCAGACACATGGGTAGGTTTGAGAAGGCTAATGGTGGCACATTATTTTTAGATGAGATCGGAGAAATTGATATGCAGACCCAGATTAAGTTGCTGCGTTTTTTGGAAACAAGGTCCTTTGAGCGGGTGGGTGGAAGCGATCAACTATCTGTGGATGTTAGAGTTGTATGTGCAACAAACCGAGATCTTCAGGTCATGGTTGCCGAGGGTAAATTTAGAGAGGATTTATATTATAGGCTGAATGTGGTGGAGCTTAGGTTGCCGCCGCTACGGGAACGGAAGATGGACATTCCAAAATTGGTTGAGCATTACGTGGGATTATTTGCTAAAGAAAATAATCTGAAGGTTTCCGTTTCATTGGAAGTAATGGAGTTATTTATTAGCTACTCCTGGCCTGGCAATGTCAGAGAATTGCGAAATGTTTGCGAAAGTGCGGTGGTTCTATTGCCAGAGGATAGGAATGTGGTAATGGCCTGCGATTTGGATTCAAGGTATTGCTGATTTTTTTCTGATTTGATTTTTTTCTGATTGACAAAACGTTTTTTTAGAAATATCCATTATTCTGTTGTTGGTTCGTGTAGACAAGTATCGGATGAAGTGTGAAAAATATCAAAATTGTTGTTATTTGTAGCGGCAATACCTGTCGCAGTCCGATGGCGGAAGCACTTCTGGCAAAAGCTCTGGAACGAGAAACCGGTGCATTTGAGGTTGTCGGAGTTGGGTTATCTAGTATCGGCGGTAACATTGAGAATAATACTATTTTAGCCATGAAGAAAATAGGTATTGACCTGAGCGGATACAAAAGCAAAAACCTGACCCAAGATATTATTAATGAAGCAGTTGTAGTTTTTTGTATGACAAAAGAGCATTTGAATAGTTT
>JAIRTH010000039.1 GCA_031255005.1 Puniceicoccales bacterium
CATTGATTATTTACTATAAAAAAATATTTTTCTGTTCATCCGTTGCCGGACGAAAGTTTTTTAGTTATTGTTTTATTATATGCAAAAATTTTGTAGGCTTGTTGGTAAAAATTTCAGCCCAAACTTTGGCAACATTAATTATTTGCTATAAAAAAATATTCTTTCGTTCGGCAATTATAAAATTAGATCTAACCGAAACTGAACCACTATGCAAATCATCGGCCATTGAGGTTGGTGCAGATTCTTCGAACATCGATAAAATTCAAGAAAAATCGCAAAAAATTATTGAAATATCCAAAAAATCGTCGGCCATTTCGCCAATGGTATCCATTGGCAAGTCATCAAAACAAAGGAAACCAATCTTGTCGGTATTGATGAAATCCATGGTAAAAAAAACCAGATCAATTTTAAATAAGTTCCAGGCTATGCCCAAAGCTTGGTTTTCATTTTTCATCCATGGATGGAGAAAAATTTCTAGTGTCAATATAAACATCAATGCCATTTACGAATTCGCAAAAAGTGCTACCCTACTAACAATGGTCTCCACCTGCATCGTGCTTCCAATAGCGTTGCTCAAAAATCGTAACTCTATCAAAAAACCAGAAACCATTTCGGCCTTAATAAAAAAACCTTCATCTTTGGCAAAATCTGAGAATACATCAGATAAAAACCAGAAAATTTATGTAGCTAGTACATCCATTAGTCCGAGAAGAAAAGCAAAGCATTTGTTTAGAGATCCAGTTGAAATTAAACAAAGAACCGTGTCCACAGCAATTCTTGGATTAAAAGCCGATAGTGTTCAGCGTACCAAGGATGGCGACGGAAGGATACAAATAGGCTGTAAGTTCTATTCCATCGGGGCAATAGTTAATGATCATCCGAGATTAAAATTAGCTAAAATAACTACAAATAATGTGAAATTCTTGGATAAATACGGCCAAATATATAAGCGAAAAATCGAAGATCTAATCGAATAGATGGAGGCGCGGGTCGGAATCGAACCGACGAATAAAGGTTTTGCAGACCTCTGCCTTACCACTTGGCTACCGCGCCAACTAAATAGCTATCCGCGAAGGCAATTTACTTTCTAAAAAATTTCAAGAAGTTTTAGTCTCTAATTTCAATAAAGTTCTTTCGGTTTTAAAAAATTATTACACAATCCCCTATCATATAGAGTTGCTAATACTAACTGTGATCAAGGGGAAAAGTGGATTTGCGTTGATGTTGGTGGTCAGCACCATAGCACTCCTAACTGGCTTACTCATTGGATTTTTCACGCTATCAAATCTACAAAAAACTAAAATAAACAACCTGGTATTGATAGAAAATGAAAAATCTCAGTCCAGAATCCAAGCGTTGATCGCTTTGAATGAAGCCGTAGCCCAATTAAATTCACTGCTTGCCCAGGATAATGTAATAACAGCCAGGGCTGATATAATAAAAGATGCCCAAGCCCATAAGGCCTTCTGGATTGGAGTCTGGCGCGTGGATAAGTGTAATGATGATGATGTCAGTGCCACCGATTCGAAAAAATTTCTCGGATGGCTTGTGTCCAAAAATGACAGAAAATATTTCTCTGATCTTTCCGATTCTTCTCTCAGCGATGACCTGGACTTTGCCACAACACCCATCGATAACAGTTACATTGGTATGGTAGACGACAGCTATGTGATAAATGACCATGATCAGGTATATGTGCAAAAGATTGACATAAAAGATTCGTTGAATGAAATCATAGGCCATCGGGCTTACTGGATTGATGATGAAAGCTTGAAAGCCCAATGTAATTTATATGACGATAAATATGTCGACTTCCCCGATGGGTATTTTTTACAAAAATCCTGTCCTCAACGCCATGGTTTGGAGATGCTTAGCCAAGACAATTTTCCACTAACTCAATCCTATCTAAAAAATAATACAAAGGCTCTAAATGTGCTTCATTATTCAGATTTTTTACTTGGGAATTATTTTAGTAATTCAGAAAAATCCCTGCTAAAACATCATTTTCATGACCTAACTTGCTGTTCCAGAGGTTTACTCACCGATAGCAGAAATGGAGGATTTCGAAAAAATTTGACCTGGTATTTCGAATCGTCCAGTGGGCCATCGGCCATGGCCAATGGTAGCTTCGTGTTTCCAGCTCCAACCACATTGCCAGCTCCACCAACCACCTGGGGCTATGTGAGAAGTTTTTATAAATTAAAAGATAATCACATCGGTGACGGGATTAAACCACAGCCTACCTATCCTCTCTATCATCCTCAGACTTGGATATCCTATGAAGATTGTTCACTCCACGGGTTGACCATGGCTGGTGCAAAAGCCGATGACCTGGGCATCCCTTTACAACACGGCTTATTTCCTATTTGGACAGATTTTAAAATGACGGTGTTTGGCTGTTATTCTAATAAATATTCGCCAAACAATAACTCAGCTAACTATGGATGGTATTATGATTCTCTAAGGCTGCAGCCTGCCTTTGGATTAAAAAACCCCTATCCAAAAAAAATAAATGGCCATGATTATTCGATCATCTACGCGGCACCTCATATCCTAGATAATCAATCCCATCAACAAGTTCCAACATTTTCCATAAAAACCTATTATCAGAGCAATAACATGATGCTTGGCAATGGAACATTGACTGACCTACCGCTCAGAGCATCCTACTCCAACTGTATGTCCAACCCAGCCGCAGGATCCGTCGGTGTACCGGTTATAAAAAATAATTACCTATGGCCTCTGCTCGATTGTAAACATCTGGCTTTGGATTTTCTGAACAATTCGAAGCAATATCTTGGCCTTTCAACTTTTCAAAGCTATATCCAAGAACCCATGGGTAAGCTGTTGATTAAAAAAACCGATAATATCCTGTCCAGCCCAGAAAAATTGGAAAACTATGCAGTGAATGATTTGAGAAAATACCAAAGCGAAAACCATAAAAATCAGGCAGCTGAAAATAGCGTAATTTCACTGGATGCCACTTCATGGCAAAACCTAAGCCTTGGATTGCTAGAAAATAGTACAGGTCTGGTTATGCAGGAAGTAGATAATATAACGCTGACAAAAACTGGTAATCTATCCGTGGCCAGAAAACCAGTATATGAAAAAAGTCAACTGCTATGGCTGATGAACTGCTATGCCAATGATGGCCGGGATGAATATCGCGATAATAAAGATAATCTGCGATGGCTGGCCAATGCTAATCCCAGAGCACCGATCATTGGCAAAAGTGCTTGGCAGGATAAAAGATCTCTCATGCCACAAAATCTAACCAGTAACTGGAGTTGGTCAGCTGAATTTTTGGATAAATCCAATCTATCCGGCGAAACCATAGTCATTGATAGTAATTTAAAATTTCCCATACTCTTTGATTTACCTCATCCCAAATATGGCTTTTTAAATTTGGGGTTTCTCCAACATATGAATGCTGGGCTCTTTGGCTATCATCCGGCCTACTGTTTTGGCAATTCCTATCAAAATCCACTCATAGCTCGGGAAAAATTCTTCCAGGCCAACGCCCAACAGCCAACGGATTGGCCATCCCATTATAGGGTAGAAATGCTCTACGATTATTCCTATTGCCTAAACCGAGCCCTATGGGATTCCTATTTTCTCACGGGATTATATCGTCATGATGTTTTGAATAAAAGGCTTCGGCCCTATGGCGATGCTACCCTTGATGACCTGAATTCCATCGATGCCGCGAAAAAAATGTATATCCATGGGGCATTTAACATAAATAGCACCTCCATCGATGCCTGGGCAGCTGTCCTCGGTAGTACCATAGGGCTAAATGACGCCAACAAAGCATCCTATTATCGTTGTCTGAGTCCATCTGTTGGCATTGGCGAAGTGAAATTAGAAAAAAATCAGATCCATACATTGGCCAACAGAATAGTTGAGCAGATAAAAATCCGAGGACCCTTTGGCAGCATTGGTGAATTTGTAAATCGCAAACTAATAGCCAAAGCCAATGATGATACTCCATCGGTGGCCAAGGATAAGCAATTGGGGATTTCTGGCGTGCTCCAGCGAGCCATCGACGGAAATTATTCCTTTGCCAGTGAAGATATTGGTGCTGACTATGAAAGTTTAAATCGTGGATTCTCAAAAATAGTTAAATCCTCAAAAAATGTAACCTGGTACGACGATAAGGCTGCCAGTGGCCAAGTGGATGCTTGTGCGCCTGGCTACCTTACCCAGGCTGACCTATTGCAATCGTTGGGATCCACTTTGGCTGCCCGAGGAGATACTTTCTGCATTCATTGCTATGGAGATGGTGCTGGCAAAGGTGGTAATCCATTGGCCAGAGCCGAAGCCATCGTTCAGCGATTGCCAGATCAAGGCGATCCCAATGGAAGGGCATTTAAGATCATATCATTTAAATGGATAGATTAGGAGCAATCTCATCTATTTCATTTATTTATTGCCAACCCACGCACATAGCGGTTGGAAGTTTCATTGGCAAATACCATGCAATTTTCGTCGGTTTCTCCGGCCAGCATAGCCAGTGAGAATCCCGCATTGAACACATCGCCACCACCGGTGCTGGTCACCGGATTGTCGACCTTAAATCCATCGACAAAACTCGTAGCATTGGCACTGGCACAGGCGCTGCATCCTATGCCATGAATAACGATTTTATTTATTTTACTATGGTCTAGTAGGAATTTCGCCGCTGCCATCATGGAATTTTTTGTTTCATCCAGATTAATTTTTCCAAACAAGTCGCATAGTTGCTGAGCTTCTTTTACATTTAAACTGAGCACTGCGGTGCCGTATTTTCCAAAAATGCCAATTTGATCCATTACCAATTTTTTATCTTTTTGGCTTCGCTTCTCTGGATCTGCCAAATCGAAAAAATAGAATTTTTGTTTTTTATTCAATTTAGGCACGATCTCGTTGGTCATAGTATCCATAATTTTACCCATGGCCGGTATCATGGTCCAGTTGAGGATGGCGATAAGATCAGCCACTTCTAGCATTTCGATGAAAACTTCAAGACCAACATTTTCTATGATTTTTTCAAAGGTTATAGCATCCAATGGATTGGTTATGCCAAATAATATTTTACCGTCATTAAACTCGACGGCAGTAGTTTCTCCTGGCTCTCCTAGCGACAAAGCTTGGGTTTTTTTTGAAAATTCCAAAAATATATTTTCGGTGAATTTGCCCAGTGAACCTATGAATCTAGTCATCACACCGAGGTCAGCTAATGCATTGGCCATCAACACTGCATTACCACCTATCCTGATTTCTTTGACAAAAAATTCCATATTCGTGCTGTGACCCGATGCCATGGCAATTTTCTTGGCAAACTCGTCTATGGTTTCGATTCTTTGATAATTTTTGCCGGTACCATCACGCAGCCGAACGGCTTCCACAATCTTGTCAATGAAGCCATCAAATCCAATCATAGAATTAAATCGATGAGCCATATTTAAAATATTTTTCCTATCCATATTGCAATGATATTTACAATGGTGTTCATATAATGCATTTTAATTCCGTGAACAATATAAAAAATCTAGACAGCATACAAAATTTTCTAAGTATTAATTCCATGGCTAAGGTAGGAATTATATTCCCTGGCCAAGGGTCACAATTTGTCGGCATGGGTAAATCCCTGTACGATAATGATATTATTGTCAGAGAACATTTTAAAGCGGCCAATAGGGTTCTCGGCTATGACTTGGCGAGTATATGTTTTAATGGACCACTGGAAAGATTGACCGAAAGTAGATTCTGTCAACCGGCGCTATTTATCCATGCCTATGTATCATATTTAATGGTAATGATGGAAATTTGTGGCATTGAAAATCCTCCAGATGTGATATTTGGCCTCAGTGTGGGAGAGATCATCGCATTGACCATTGCCGGAGTACTTTCCTTTGATGCCGGACTTAGACTTGTGGAAAGGCGTGGCATATATATGCAAGAGGCCTGTCAAGAAACCAAAGGAAAAATGGTGGCTTTGGTTGGTAATTCCAGAAAAGAGGTGGAAATTTTATGTAAAATAACAGATGTATACATATCTAATTTCAATGCCCCGGATCAGATGGTGATTTCCGGTGGGGCTAAAGAGATTGATAAAGCTATAGATATTGCAAAAAAAATGAAATTTTCCAAAGTGATTGAACTGAATGTTGCTGGAGCCTTTCATAGTCCATTGATGGAATCGGCTAAAATAAGGTTCAAGAAATATATCAAGGATATAGAGTTTAATGAACCAAAAATCAATATCATATCGAATGTTACTGGTAAATTTATGAAAGATCCAGATGAGATAAAATCTTTACTATGTGAACAAATAGTGTCAGAGGTACGATGGGTAGATTGTATGAAAACTGCCATAGATCATGGTGTTTCGAAGTTTTACCAGTGTGGCCCTGGAAAGACATTGGTCAAATTAGCCAAGCGAATTGATAAAAATGTGATGGTAAAGGCCGTCGGTGAAGTTTCTGACGTACCTGGCCTTCCCTATGTACTAGATACACCCTAGCTATTTGCCATGATAGCTAAATCCATAGTTTTATTCACATTGGATTGTTTTCTATTTCTAGTTAGTGGAGAATTAATTCGCTTAGGTATCAATACCATTAGCACTCGAATGCGAATGGTTTTTTTAATAAGAGATATATTGTTGATTCCGTTTAGCATAACGTTGCCCATTTTGGCCATAGCCGGAGTTAGCTCTCCTTCCATGACTAATTTAGTTGTCGATTTAGTTATAGGAAATAATTTGGCAAATGTATGTCTAGCCATGGGAATTCCAATATTGATATCACCATTCATTGTACGTTCCAAATTGGTACCCATGGGAATAAATTACATATTTATCATTGTGGTGCTGACCTATTGCATTTGGTACACTAAATCTATGCCATTACTATTCACATTCGTTCCGGTGGTATTATATTTGATACTACTCCATTTATCTATTTTGATTACCAGTAGATCCTATTGCTACGATTGCCAAGATCAACGGCCGTCGAAGTCCATGGCCATTCCGGGTGGCATTTTTTGTATTTTTTTTGGTATTGGTCTAACTTATATGACATCCCATATCATAACTCCAGTAATTGACGAGCTATCTGTGAATTTAGATGTCCCAGTATCGTTTATTTCTATCATGATACTTGGCCCCATATTGTCTATTCCCATTATTTTCCGATCTCTATGGGCTATTTTTCGTGGGCAAAATGGCTCCATGGCGACTTTGGTGATATACACAAATGTATGCAACATATCATTGGCCAGTAGATTTCCGTGTCAAAAGCTACCAAACCAATTAAGTTCTGTTGGAATGGTGAATATGCTACTGACCATATTATCCCTATTGATTATAGCCAAAAACCGAAAACTATCCAAAAAGGGTGGATTTTTTCTATGTATGATCTATGTAATTGCCATAGCATCCAGCATAATCCTATGCAACACTACCGAGTGATGTTTGCATACCTATGTTCTTTTTCAACCAATTCAAAAGTTATCGAACATCCATCCAGTTTCAATTCATTGCGCAGACCATTTTCCAGATATTTCCTATAATTATCTGATAGTCTCGAAGATTGATTGCAAAACACTTTAAATCTATAGGGCAAATTTCCTATTTGTACGCAGTAATAAATCTTAAACCTTTTTCCATCCACCATGGCTGGTTGTTTAGCTGCCGTCAGTTTTGAAATGGCTCGGTTCAAAAGGCCCGTTGATAAATTTTTTGTGGCTCTTTCATAGACTTCTAAGCATTCTTCAAAGATATGATCAGTGTGGTATCCGGTTTTCGCAGAAATAAATACTATGGTCGATCCGGCAATGGCATGCAATTCTGTTTCCAGGGCATTTTTAAATTTTTTGTAAAAATCCTCCAGATTGGCATAGCCATCCAAGCCCTCGTTTTCCGAAAATCTGTCCTGGGCCAAATCCCATTTATTGACCAGTATTATTAATATTTTCCCTAAATCTATGATATGTTTAGCTAGTTTTTTATCATTTTTCGTAACACCTTTCAGTGCATCTATTACCAAAAAAACCACATCGGATTCTTCCATCGATTTTTTTGTTCTGATGGATGAAAAAAACTCCACCGGTGAACTGATTTTACGGCCATCCTTAAGACCAGCCGTATCCAATAGTCTGAAATTTTTAAAAAAACCATTTGGCCGTTGAAAATCCACATCCACATGAGTAGAATCCCTGGTGGTTCCAGGCACATCGCTTACTATCATTCTTTTCTCATTGAGCAGTGCATTAACAATGGAAGATTTTCCCACATTGGGGCTACCGACGAAGCATACTTTGGTCCTGGTTTGAGATTCATCTTTGGAATTAAAAGCAAAATCTACCGTGATACTTCTTATTAACTTGATCAATTCTTTTTCACCGAAGCCATGTTCAGCTGAAACTGGAATGGGGTCGCCAAACCCTAAATCATAGAATCCATCGATCAAATGAACATTGTCATTGTAATCTATTTTATTTGCGATGACGAATATTTTTTTCCCAGAATTTCGCAATTTACCGGCTATTTCTATGTCAAGGGGCAGGCAACCATCAATGGCATCTACCACTAGGAAGATCACATCAGCGGCTTGGATTGCCAAGTGTACCTGATCTTCTACGGAGGCAATAATCTGATGGTCAGCCTTGCTTTCCGCTAGACCCATACCTCCGGTGTCCATCAACATAATCCCTCCATCAATTTCCTCGGCAATGATATCACGGGTAACTCCGGGTTGATCATGAACAATCGAAATCCTTTTCTTTGTAAGTCTATTGAATAGCCTACTTTTGCCCACATTGGGGCGCCCAACCAAAGCTATGGTGAAACGCGAATTCATCATTGATATAAATAACTATATAAACCCATATCTAACAAGCAAAAACTTAGAATTCTTCTGGCATGCGGTTGGTGAAATCATCGACAAATTTGGTGGTAACCTTTCCTTCCCTGAAATTTGGATCGAGCATAACCGCCTGGGAGAAGGGTATGGTGGTATGTACACCTCGGATTATGTATTCTTTCAGTGCTCTATACATCCTATCTATGGCCACGGTTCTAGTCGAGCCACTGGTAATCAATTTTGCAATCATGCTATCATAGTACGAAGGAATGCTATAGCCACCATATAAATGACTATCAACCCTTACTCCATGGCCACCAGGTGAGTAATAAAGCGATATATTTCCAGGACATGGCATAAAGTTTCTTGATGAATCTTCGGCATTAATGCGACACTCCAGCGCATGCCTGTGAAATTTGATATCCTTTTGATCCAAATTCAAATGTTCGCCGGCAGCTATGGATATCTGATTTTTAACCAAATCTATGCCTGTGGCCTCTTCGGTGACAGCATGCTCGACCTGGATCCTAGTATTCATCTCCATGAAATAGAAATTACCATGTTTATCCACAAGAAATTCTACGGTGCCAACGGTTTCATATTCACAGATTTTTGCTAATTTTATCGCAGCTTCGCCCATTTTTTTACGCATATCGTTGGTCAAAAACATGGATGGAGCTTCTTCGATCAACTTTTGGTATCGGCGCTGAATGGAACAATCTCTTTCGCCCAGATGCAGGATTTTGCCATGCCTATCGGCCATGATCTGGATTTCTATATGCCTTGGTTCTTCTATGTATTTTTCCACATACACAGCACCATCTCCGAAATTTTTTTCTGCTTCGGATCGAGCCACATTAAATTCTTTTTGAAATGATAATGCATTGTGCACCAATCGCATGCCTTTTCCTCCTCCACCAGCCACAGCCTTTATGATGATTGGAAAGCCTATTTTTTGTGCCACAACCAAGGCCTCTTTATCGCTATTGATGACAGATTCACTGCCTGGAATTACTGAAATTCCGGCCTTGATGGCCAATTCTCTGGCGAGGGCCTTGTTGCCCATTTTTCTTATAACATCCGGTTTTGGGCCAATGAAATTTATCTTACAATCTCGGCATTGCTCGGCAAAAATGGCATTTTCTGACAAAAAGCCATAGCCAGGATGGATAGCATCCACATTGCCTATTTCTGCTGCGCTTATTATTCTGTCATGGCGAAGATAACTTTCGGCAGGTGATGCTCTTCCTATGCATATGGCCTCATCCGAAAGATGGACATGCAGCGACTGTTCATCGGCCTCAGAATATACTGCCAATGTTTTTATCCCAAGCTCATGGCAAGCACGGATAACTCTTAGTGCAATCTCACCGCGATTTGCTATCAAAATTTTTTCGAACATATCCGGCTAATTAAGCTCAATGGCAAATAATGGCTGTCCAAACTCAACAGCCTGGCCATTGCTTACAAAAATCTCCTGGATAACACCGGAAACATCCGATTGGATCTCATTCATAATTTTCATGGCTTCAAGAATGCATAAAACCGATTCCCTTTCCACATGAGAACCTATGCCAACAAAGGGAGAACTGTCTGGCGACGGTGAATTATAAAAAGTTCCCACCATGGGAGATTTTATAATATGTAGATTTTTTTTGTCCGCCATGACATCGGCATCTGAATACCGAAGATTGGCCTGTTCCTTTGGTGCTTTGGGCAACTGCTCCATTGTCGCAAAGCGATCCCTGGTGTCTGTATAATGCCCTTTTTTTAGCCTAATTCTCGTATCACCCTTCTGGATTTCTATTTCGGAAAGCTTGGAACTTTCCATTAATTTTACTAGTTCCTGTATCTCGTTTGTGTCCAAATAACCCTCCTCATCTTCGGGAAATTACGCAGCTCTATACAAAAATCAATACAAATAAATTCAACGATCACTAAAAACAAGATCTCCGACCACCCATAGCCTTCGAATTTTTAATTTACAATCGCATAATAATTGTTGTGTTATAGGCATTACGGCGGGCATGGTATAGGGGTAACATGCGAGCTTCCCAAGCTTGAGTCGAGGGTTCGATTCCCTCTGCCCGCACCAGTGTACTATTTCAAGCATCCATGGCACTGAAATATTTTTTGGTTAGTGCATTTTTTAGTCATGGGATTTTTATGTTTTGGCCAGAGGCGTTTTTATCAATGAGATTTGGATACTTCGGATACTTCCCCAGAGAAAGCATTGACGGTCAGAGTTTTTTGTACGCCTTTGTCATCCTGATAGGTAAATTTAAATTCCTGCACAATGCCATTTTTTGATATCTTTATTTTTTCCATTTCTTCATCTTCCACAAAAATTTTACCGGATCCATTTTCGGCCATGTCTTTTTGGATAGACACCCTATCGATTTTCTGACCGCTTTCGCCTTCGGAAATATCGAACATATCTTTTATTTCATAGGCAAATTCATTTATCGGCTTTCCATCATTGCCAACTATTTTAAGTTGTTCTACAATAAAAAAACATGGATTTTCAAAAATATTTTTAATGGCACTTCCTTCATTCATTTTTTCAGATTGTATGGATTTTAATTCGGATTTTTTCAATATCGATGCGGAAAATAAATTCGTACTTTCTTTGGCCGCACCTCCAGCTGAATCAGCATTTATGGCCTTCAACTCTCTGCATTTGTCATTGTGGCTATACATGAAATACACATCATTTTTACCTCTCCTTGCAATATATTTACCCATTCGAATGGCCTTCTGTAGAGCGTCCCTTGGTCCAAGCTTATCGAAATCTATCTTTTTGAAACCAACCACTGACATACCGGCAGCCACAGACATCAATGTGATGGTTATTAATATCTCCATCAATGAGAAAGCTGACTTATTTTTTATCGAATTCATGATAATTTAAATTTCATTCGCTATATATTTCTTGTAATATTCATATCTGACGAATTCATTGATTGCAATATTTGTTTCATCAGCGACATAAAAGTTTCCCTGGCTTTCTGGGCACTTTGTGCACCTTTCCCAGCCGATTCAGCCAAATTATCAATGAGGGTTATCATTGCTTCTTTTTCCTTTATATCGGCCTTCATTTTCGATTCTTCCTTACCGAAAACTGCCTGAGTAACGTTCATGCCGACTCCGACTAGGTTTCTAGCAAATCCACTGTAGGTATTTCGCGCATTTTCCATTCCATTGTAGTCTATCATCTCCAAATCCTTGGTCTTCACATTAGATTTGGATAGCTTTTGGATTCCAGATTGGTCATCATTGGTCGCTATGTCAGCGACCCCGTGATCCTTTTGTTGTTTAGGTGCAGTCAATCTTGCTGCCACTGTACCGACACCGATACCTGCAGCAGTTTGGGCAAAATTTGACCAAGCCTGGGTCATCATTTTTTTATAGGTGACATTGGCCAGTTCCATCATTTTCGAAGCTTTTTCCTTTGAAAGCTTCAGGCTGGTATAACTCAATTCCATCTGGCTGTCACGTTCTATGTGTTTTTGTTCGGTGGTTGCCACAATCATGAGAACCATAATCTTACACATCATTGCACCCAATGAACTCATGCTGTTTACGTTTTCCGCATCCATATTTCCAATGCCAGTGATCAGTTCATTGATCATGTTTGACCTTTTCGAACTAGAAGCCATGGATGGCGGTTCCAAGGAAATCCTTAGCTTAGCGTCATTGTTGAGATCGTTCAGCCATTTTATATCCATAATTTTGCCGTCAACCATGAGAGTTTCGGTAAGTTTATTCAATGTTGGTGCGTCTACACCAGCCGAATTATCGCCGGATACTCGCTTCAACCCAGACGGGTTAGCGGCTTTCAATGGCTCCACACCACCTTCGCTACCTATACCAACCATAAAAAGAGATTCTATATATTAATGGATATAAGACAATCAAAACTCATCATTGGCCGGAAAAATCAACGAAATGGTAAACCATGAAAAATCATATATATTTTTTTGTAAAAAATTTTAAAATTTTCTTGCATAATAATTAATAGGACACAAAGTGCACTTTCATCAGAGGTTAATCCAAGCCGCCTGAATAATTTTCACCGAAAGGTGTGGATCTGTTGGTTGACAGTATATCCGAAAAAATTCCGTTAGCGGAAAAGTATAGTCAAAAACCCGTAGGTTTTGTTTGATTTGCCACGGGTAAGTGTAGAATGCAACCGTCGGAGGTGGAAACCTCCGGCGGCCTAGCTTTTAACCCTTTATAAAAATCCTATCAAATACAATTAAAGTCAAGGGTTTTCTATCGAAGCCATGGAATTTTTTTAAAATTTTCAAGAAATCTTGTCCGCCAAAGGATCATCTTTTCTATTTAGAAATTCTATTCAGAAATTTCGTAAGTTTTTTCTTGACTGGGATTTAATTGAAAATACACTTCTTTCCATCGATATGGAATTTAAAATGAATAGATCTTTGGATGGAATAGTTAAGAGGCAGGCATACGGACAGGTTGGTAATGCTAGGACCACCAGCGCTATGACCTTAATGGAAATTTTGATCGTGATTGCTTTGATAGCTGTATTAGCCGGTGTATCCGTCACCAATTTGGGCGGTATTCTTGGCTCAAATAAAGCTAAAATAGCCGAAACTTTTCTAAAGGGTGAGGTAAAGAATGCAGTATATGCTGTATATGCAAGCAATGATGGAAAAGTTGATAAAGAAGGTCTTGAAAAACATATTGGGACAAATTTGACAGATCCATGGGGCGGGAATTGGGAAGTTAGTGACGATGGTAGCAGCAGAAGAAGTGTCACCATCAAAAGTACCGCAACTGGTTTATCCGAGAGCACGGTAATAGGAGCTACCTATAGCGTTAATGGTGATGGTCAGATCAATATAGAGTTTATAAAAGCAACAGCATCATAAAAAACTATTAGAATCTATTTAATAAATTTACTTGATAAAATATATATCCATTGGTTTTGCAATTTCCAATGGATATTTTTTTATAGATCATTGTAGGTTATAGAAATTTTTTATTTCCATTTCATTTTCAAATTCAGTATCAGCATCAGTTGCATTGAATTTAATTCCAAGTTCTTGGTTGAGTTGATCACCGTATGGTTGTGAATAAGTTGATTTCGCAAAAAGATCTAACACATCATCAAACTGTTCT
>JAIRTH010000040.1:0-2500 GCA_031255005.1 Puniceicoccales bacterium
ACTCGTTACACGATTCGTGCAGGTCGGAACTTACCCGACAAGGAATTTCGCTACCTTAGGACCGTTATAGTTACGGCCGACATTCACGGGGGCTTAGACCAGAAGCTTGCACCTCCAGCGTTCACCTTTCCGCATTGGTCACGTGTCACTCCCTATACATCGTCTTGCGACTTAGCAGAGAGCTGTGTTTTTGCTAAACAGTCGGTTGGGCCATTTCACTGCGGCCTGTTGCCAGGCACCCCTTCTACCAAAGATACGGGGCCAGTTTGCCTAGTTCCTTAGAGAGACTTAACTCACGCGCCTTAGAATACTCATCTCGGATACCTGTGTCGGTTTGCGGTACGAGCATTCTGTGAACTCCTAGCGAAGCTTTTCTTGGAAGCATGACATCAATCGAATCCCTTTTGGTCGAAACCAAAAAGTCCCATAATGCCTCAGCCTTAATGTTTGGCGGATTTTCCTACCAAACAGCCTCGAACACTTAGACACAAAATCAACACTGTGCTGATTTAGCCTTCTCCGTCACTCCTCTAGTTATAACGCTCACAAAATGGTACAGGAATATTGACCTGTCGTGCATCGATTACTCCAATTGGCCTCATCTTAGCTCTCGACTAACCCTGGGAGGACGACCCTTCCCCAGGAAACCTTATCCTTTCGGCGATACGGATTCTCACCGTATTTATCGTTACTCATGTCTGGATACTCACTTCCAACAAGTCCACCATCGCTTGCCGCTTTGGCTTCTGCCCGGTTGGAACGCTCTTCTACCACTCATAATATTTTACGAGTCCGCGATTTCGGCACATCACTTTAGTCCCGATCATCTTCGGCGCAAATCCACTCGATAGGTTAGCTATTACGCACTATTTAAATGATGGCTGCTTCTAAGCCAACATCCCTATTGTCTATGCAGACTCACCTCCTTTAATCCACTTAGTGATGATTTAGGGGCCTTAATCGACGGTCTGGGCTCTTTCCCTCTCGTCTATGGAGCTTATCCCCCGCAGACTGACTCCCATGCTACACTCACCGGTATTCGGAGTTTGATAAAGTTTGGTACCCTAGTATGGGCCCTAGCTTTTTCAGTGCTCTACCCCCGGTAATCAGCGCATGAGGCTATACCTAAATATATTTCGAAGAGAACCAGCTATAACGGAATTTGATTAGCCTTTCACCCCTATCCACAGTTCATCCGAGAACTTCTCAAGGTTCACCGGTTCGGTCCTCCACTAGATTTCACTCTACTTTCAACCTGACCATGGATAGATCATCCCGTTTCGGGTCTGTTGCCTGCAACTAATCGCCCTATTCAGACTTGCTTTCGCTACGCCTCCGGCTTGAAAAAGCCTTAAGCTTGCTACAAACAACAACTCCCAGACCCATTATGCAAAAGGTACGCCGTCACACAAAAACGTGCTCCGACCGCTTGTAGGCAATAAGTTTCAGGTACTATTTCACTCTCCTAGACGGAGTTCTTTTCACCTTTCCCTCGCGGTACTAGTTCACTATCGGTCGATATCGAGTATTTAGCCTTACGCGGTGGTCCGCGTTAATTCACACAGGATTTCACGTGTCCCGTGCTACTCAGGAATTCCCTACGCTTGTCTCAAATTTCGACTACGGGGCTATCACCCTCTATGGCTCCTCTTTCCAAAGGATTCTTCTATTTTTGACAATACGACGATGGGCTCCTACGACCCCGCATAGATAAATCCACACGGTTTAGGCTGTTCCCGTTTCGCTCGCCACTACTCTGGGAATCGCATTCGCTTTCTTTTCCTCTGCTTACTTAGATGTTTCAGTTCAGCAGGTTAGCCATACACACCTATATATTCAGCGTGTATTAACCAGTTGGTTGGGTTTCCCCATTCGGAAATCTCCGGATCAAAGCGTATTTGCCGCTCCCCGAAGCTTATCGCAGCTTACCACGTCCTTCTTCGCCTGATATCACCAAGGCATTCACTCATTGCCCTTATCAATTTTTCCTCTTCGCCTTTTAACAAATTTCTAGACGTTATTTCTCTCAGTAATTATTACATTGTAATCCCACAATGCATTGAACTTTCAAAGAACAAAATACCCTAATGACGCTGGTGGGCCCAGGTGGACTTGAACCACCGACCCCACGCTTATCAAGCGTGTGCTCTAACCAACTGAGCTATGAGCCCAAATCGCCGGAACGGTGGTGGAGCCGATCGGATTCGAACCGACGACCCCCTGCATGCAAAGCAGGTGCTCTTCCAGCTGAGCTACGACCCCGCCAAAACAAAGCCATCGCCATCGAACCAATCCTGGTCCTAAAAACCATCGACTATTTAATAAAGAACATTTTTAAGAAAATTACTTGTGCGGTTTGTTCAACTCCCACCTCTTGCTTATGCAAGTTCGACCAATATCTCCTGCCACCAAAGTGACCGAGATTTCTCCTTAGAAAGGAGGTGATCCAGCCGCAGGTTCCCCTACGGCTACCTTGTTACAACTTCGTCCCAATCACCAA
>JAIRTH010000040.1:5000-14351 GCA_031255005.1 Puniceicoccales bacterium
AGTCCTATATATTAAAGGAAGGATCCAGGGTGATGTCACTGCAAGACCCGTCGAAAAAAATGTCAAAATCCGACAGTAATCAGAACGGCACAATATTCATTAATGACGAACCGGCTGTGATAAAGAAAAAGATAATCAGCGCCGTAACCGATTCCGATAATAAGATTTATGTCTCCAATGAAAAACCAGGTATCACAAATTTATTGAATATATATTCGGCCGCCAATGGCTGCAGCATTGAACAGTCCCAGGATAAATTTTCATCCCATGTCGGCTATGCAACGTTTAAAGCCAATGTGGCCGATTCGGTGATTGAATTATTAGAACCTATCCAAAAGAAATATAACGAGATAAAAAACGACAAAGACTATTTGAATTCTGTGGTTCAGGTCGGTGCAGACTACGCCCAATCCATAGCCTATAAAACCATGTCAAAGGTCTATGAAGAGGTGGGATTTTTGGGCAAAACTCAATAGGTCAATGGAAATTTGGCACAGAGAGCAATGGCCTCTTCTTTTATCTGTATACCGTTATCGTTGGCAATCAGATTCAACAGCGTTCTATTTATAAGATCAGCTATTTGAATCATTTCCGATTCTTTCATTCCTCGGGTGGTTACAGCCGGCGTTCCCAATCTTAGACCACTGGTTTGGAAAGCACTTCGAGTTTCATTGTGCACCGTGTTTCTATTGGTGGTAATATTAATAAGATCAAGAGCCTGCTGAGCTTGTTTACCATTTATGTCCGGATAATTTTCCCGCAGATCAACCAACATTAGATGGTTATCCGTGTCTCCACTCAGAATTTTAAAACCTAGACGTTTCAATTCATGGCACAGCATCTTTGCATTTTTCAGTACCTGACTTTGATATTCCACAAATTCTTGGCTTAGAGCTTCTTTGAAACACACAGCCTTGCCAGCGATCACATGCATTAATGGCCCACCTTGGATACAAGGAAAAATGGCTGAATCAATTTCTTTGGCAAATTCTTGCTTACACATTATTACACCTCCTCTGGGACCTCGAAGGGTCTTATGGGTGGTGGTGGTCACAAAGTCTGCATGGCCTATCGGGCTGTTATGAAGCTTTGCAGCCACCAGTCCAGCAATGTGAGCAATATCTGCTAACAACAACGCACCACAGGACTTAGCTATTTCACCGACGCGTTTAAAATCTATGGTTCTCGAATAGGCCGACGCACCTATGGTTATCATCTTTGGCTTTACTTTATGGGCCAGCTCCTCCATGGCATCGTATTCGATCATACAGGTATCGTCAGAAATGCCATAATGGGCCACATTATAGAGCATACCACTTATATTTTTCGGATGACCATGGGTAAGATGCCCTCCATTTTCCAAAGATAAAGTTAGGATTTTATCGCCGGGTTTTAGCACGGCCATATACACAGCGGTATTGGCCTGACTACCTGAATGCGGCTGAACATTAACATGTTCTGCACCAAAAAGTTTCTTAGCGCGTTCCATGGCCAAAACCTCCACTTCATCCACATGATCACATCCTCCATAGTATCTGCGCCCTGGATAACCTTCGGCATATTTATTCGTCAGAACACTACCCACTGCTGCCAATACAGCCTTTGAGGTAAAGTTTTCTGAGGCGATCAACTCTATATAATTTTGTTGACGATTTTCTTCTCGGAGAATCGCTCCAACCAAATCTGGATCACAGCTTTTTAAATAATCAATATAATTTCTAGGCATAACATTTTTCAGGATTGTTCTCTGGGATGAAATTTTTCATACTCTGACACAATGCGTTTTTTGTCCACATGGGTATAGATTTGGGTGGTCGAAATACTTTCGTGGCCAAGCATTTCCTGAATATATCTCAAATCTGCACCATTTTCAAGCAAATGAGTAGCGAAGGTATGCCTCAACCAATGGGGACTTGTCTCTGGCGATAGACCAGCCATGGCCGAATAATGTTTTATACATTTCCAAAAAGTTCTAGGAGATAACGCCCTGCCACGCAAACTTAGAAACATACTGCTATCGGTCTTTGGCTTCATAAATTTACTTCTGCCATTGGTCAAATATCTGCGCAGGGCCTCCATGGCCGGCTGACCTATGGGGACAATCCGCTCCTTATTGCCCTTTCCATGGATTCTTAAAAAACAATTTTCGAAGTCAATTTCATGAAGTTTGATGTTACATAGCTCCGAAACCCTCAAACCACTGCTATAGGCCAGCTCTATCATGGCCTTATCCCTCAGACCAACCTCGGTGTTTGGCACCACACTCAATAGATCTACCACAGAATTACAAGATATCACATCGGGTATATTTCTGCATTTTTTTGGAAATGAACACATCAGTGCCATATTATCATCGGTAATCTTATCCATGACAAAAAACTTGAATAAGCTTCTCAGCATCGAAATTTTTCTTGCTATGGTCGATGAAGTACAACCTCTTGCAGTAAAAGACTCTAGCCATTCGAATACGGATTTACTGGTCAAGGCATCCACTTCAATATCGCTTTTTAAAAATTCGACCAATGAGGCCAGATCATTCCCATAGGACTTCACCGTATGATCCGACGCTCCTTTCTCTAATTTTAGAAAAACCATGAATCTATTAATTGCTTCGGAGAGTAACATTTACATTTTTTCAAGGGTTTCCAATCCAAGCAGCTCCAATCCAATTTTCAAAATATCAAGAACTCTGGAACAGATTAGCATTCGCCGCCCAAAAACTTCAGAATCTTCGTTGATTATCCTATTAAGATTATAGAAAGTGGAAAACTCCCCAGCGAGCTCGTATAAATAATTGCATAGAAGATGCGGTCTTAGATCATTGATAGCCTGGCTCAACATGACCGGAAACATAACAATTTTTCTACATAAAAAGTGTTCCTCCTTGGTGGTTAATGGTGTCATAACAGATTCATTTAATACCGTTTTATTTTTAATCTTTCTAAAAAGAGCATATACCCTCGCCAGGGCATATAGTAAATAGGGCGCCGTATTGCCATCAAAGGATAGCATCTTATCCCAAGAAAAGGCATAATCATGAGTTCGATTCTGAGATAAATCAGCATATTTCACAGCTCCTAATCCCACTACTCGGGCCACCTCTCTCTTTTCTTCTTCGGACAAATCAGGATTTTTTTCACTGACAATAGCATAGGCCCGGAATTTGGCTTCATCGAGCAGCTGTTTCAATTTTATGGATTCACCGGACCGCGTTTTTATGGCCTTGCCATTCTCCCCTAACATAGTACCGAACCACACATGGCGCAACTCTGGAACTTTTTTATCGAAATGCTTGAACCATTTCGAAATAGTCATAAATAACTGCTCGAAATGATCTTTCTGTCTACCATCGGTGACATAGATCAATTCATCGACATCAAAGGTTTCTGATCTATAGAGAGCCGTGGCCAAATCAGTGGTGGCGTAGTTCGAGGCACCATCGGACTTTCTTATGATAAACGGCTGTTTTTCAAACTGACCATGACCTTTGTGAAAAACAACCAGTGCTCCATTGTTCTGCTCGGCAATGCCAGATTCTTCCAATTCACCACACACTCTGTCGACCTTATCCCGATAGAACGATTCGCCGAGCACATAGTCGAATTCCACATTCATTTCTTGATAGATATCATTGAAAGCTTTGTAGGACACATGGTTAATCTGCTCCCAAATCGAAAGATTCCCTCTATCGCCGTTCTGCAATTTCACCAATTCATTTCTTGCATTTTCTAAAAACGAAATGTCGTTCTTGGCCTTTTCGCTACCATTCTTATATAGCTCTTCGAGCAAATCTAATACCTCTTCCATCGGCAGATCCGCTAAATTTATTTTCCTAGTTTTTATTTCTGCCAGCAGGATTCCAAATTGGGTACCCCAGTCACCGATATGATTATCTCTCACCACATCTGCACCACAAAACTTCAACATTCGTTGGATGGACTCGCCGATTATCATAGACCGCAAATGCCCCACATGCATTTGCTTTGCCGTATTTGGAGAGGAATAATCGATGACTATCTTTTTACCTTTAAATAAGTTAGCTGCTGTAGCTTGAATTTTATTGGCATCCGAATTTTGGGACATCCAGTATATGAAAAAATTGGATGTCATCCTAAAATTTATAAATCCTGGCCCAGAGACTTCCGGGGAAAAATACCTCTGATGATCATTGCGAATGAACGCATCCACCAATTTCTCAGCCAACATCTTTGGCTTCATTCCGGCCCTTTTAGCAAAGGAAATAACACCATTGGCTTGCAGATCACCAAACTGTGACTCGGCAACCCTAATCTCAGGATCTTTAAATCCTTGAAACTCACCAATATTACTAGCTATACTCAGTATGGTTTCTTTGAGACACTCCACAATATTAAACCAGTCCATAGAATCTACCAGGCTACACTGGACAAAACAATAATACCATATAAAAGCATAAGCAAGCCAAAAAGTCTTGGCAATATTTTTCCTTTAAACAGCCATTCGATAAAATCCCTAAATTTATAGGGAACAATCCCTAGATATATGGCCACACTAATGGCTAGATATACAAAGGATACCATGAATAGCCTGGATTTTTGTTCACACATATAGGCAGCCGCTAAAAGCTCATTGGAAGCCAATAGTACCAAAACAGCCATGCCTCTTATGCATAGAAAATCACGAATCATCAAAGTTACCACCACTGCCACACTCAAAAAGAATCCAAAAAAGATCCATTTGTATTGGCCAAAATCTGCTTCACTTAACCTTGTAATATGCCATAGAAACCATGAAACAGCAGCGCCAAAGGCTAGCCAATTTGCCAATCTAGAACGCATAAAAATTTTACACTTCCTTTCGCAAATCAGTGGCTTAATTATCAGGAAAATTCCACAGAAAATCAGTAGCAATCCCACAGATAATTCAGCAACAATTAATTCCATATATAATTCTGTATAAGGAACATATGAATTAAGTCAAAGCTTTCGTCAATAGAATAATCATCCAGACAGATTTCCAAATCCACAGGAATTTGCCTTTTAAACCATGTGCGCTGCTTTCGAATGAGACGATGGGTATTTCTTACCATAGAGTCGATCAGCCTATCCAAATCACCAGAACCACTTTTTATAAAGGCAATCGTCTCTCCATAGCCTATGGCTCTGGCAGCACTTCTATTGGATTCTATCCCTATCTCCATTAAGTGCTTAACCTCATCAATCAGCCCATCTTCAATCATTTTTATAATCCTGGCCCGGACCCGGTCGCCCATGCAATTTCTAGTTAGCAACACCGTAATTTTTCTATGGTTGGAGAATGGGCAGGATTTTGACATAAATCCAGCAACATTTTCTTCCACGGTCCTTCCGGTCACCAGGCAACGCTCTAGCGCCCTGGCAATTCTTCTAGGATTTTTCATATCCAAATTACCTAGAGCATCACCACTTAGCTCGTTAATTTTCCTCACTAAACCATCCAATCCAAAGTCATGATATAGCATTTGCACCTTGGCTCTCACATCCTCTGGAATCGCCACATCATCCATCACTGGATAGTAGAATGACTTCAGATAAAAACCACTGCCACCGACAATTAGCAGATTTTTGCCGCGCCCAGCCACATCGGCCATTACCCCCAGAGCGTAATCTACATATTGTTGTATATCAAATTTGTCATGTATATCCACCATGTCTATTCCATGATGCTTGATACGCTGGCAATCGGCCTTCGACGGCTTGGCCGAACCTATATCCATACAGCGATATATCTGCACCGAGTCACAGGAAAGAATCTCTGCATTCAATGCCTCGGCCAGTTTCAACGACAACTCAGTCTTGCCGACGGCGGTGTAACCGGTTAATAGAAGCAATCTAGCCATTATCCTACCATTTCATTAATTCAACCCTAAATCCAGGTTGAAATTTTGCCTCTCTACTGGATCCATTTTTTATGGTTACTCCAAATTCACACTTCCACGAATTTCCGATCATTGTTGAAATGAAATACTCATGCTCTGTCAATTTTTTCGTCCGAGCATCAAACCTGGCTGAAATTTTCGCACTGGTTACTGCATTGAAATTCCAAGCAAATCCAATGCCATATTGATCAAGCTCATGCTGTAGTGTTTTGGTAGAAAAATCAATTCGCCATAAATCGCCGCTCTTAAACTCAGTGGCTGTGGTCAGCTCATTGAGCGTTGCTCTGTTCGGGTTAATCCGAGAATAGGCTTTAAACCCGATGAAATCGAAGGGAGATAATTCCAACTTTATATAGCTGTCCGAAAGACTATGCCGACCATTGGTATCAAAATCAAAACCATAATGCCCGAGTCTTACATCCTGATATACAGATAATTCTGCAATTTTTCTAGCCAAATAATTTGATCTTCCTTGGACAAAAAATAAATTTTCCAGACCTAAACGCATTATATTGCCGGCTTTTAGCTGATCCACATCCCGCATATCTCCCAGGTCTAATGTGGGAATATTTGTATCAAAATGATGCCTGTCCATGGGCAATATTAGGGAAGAACCACCGGCAGCATTGGGCGTATATCTATATTGTATCATCGGCTTTATCACATGCTTTATTCCATGCATATCCAGCAAATCGCTGTCATAACCAATGAATCCATGGCCAAAGAATTCCACATCAACACCGACCTGACCAATGACCCGCTGATAACTATCTTTGGAAGACAGAGTTCTGTCATAGCAGGTAAATCTACCACCAATCACCGGAGTCACTGTCATGTAGTCAGTCAAATGAGTTGGCCGATACAAACCATAGTAAGAATCGAATCTGGTCAAAATATTCTTAACGTCGACCGACTTATCCCTAAGCCGCGCAACTTCGGCAAAGAAATTATGATATAATCCCATCCATGGTAATTGCATGGTTACCGTATCGAACCTAAGCTGAGGAAATCTCTCCACACTAGGATAAAAATCATTTGGCCGAAATTGACCGATGGCTGATAATAAATACCAATCGTCCTTATATACCACCTCAGCAAAGCTATCAGCATACCGATTTTTATTATGTATTCTCCGACGAAAATCTCTCTCTACTTCGGAATCACGCAGCCAGCTCAGTTGGCCGGTAACATCAACGCTATCATATATATGCTGCTTATGCCTAACCTCAGAAAAAAATCTATGCTTCTTTATATTTCGGCCAAGATTATCGACACCACGCCTACCTCTATCTGCTATGAAGCCAGCATCAACTCCCCCCAAAACTGAATATGTTTCATCCTGGCTGCTATATTTTAAGGCCGGACCAAATAATATTCCACTTTTCGTGTAAACGTCAAACAATCCTCCCAGCTTTACATGGTTGCCAACGTTGACAAGAACTTTGTTTTGCACAAAGGCACCATGTCTACTATTCACGCCAATTTCACTACTGATATCTGGGAACATATGTTCATCCATGTCCAGCTTCGGCAGATAAAAAATTGGAATCTTTCCAATCTGAATTCTGGCATGGCTCACAGAACATTTTCTGCTACCATCGGCCACAACTTTTTTTGCTCTTATATTTGGAGAAAATGAATCTGGCTCAAGGAAATATATGGTGGCATCATTGGCCCTAAGCATGTCAGTCATGGAAATTTTTTTGGCAGTCAATATCATCGGATGCAAATAGGATTTCACATTTCTAGCTTCCATTGAGCAATGTCGAAGATCATAGATTAGACTATCTCCCATGATAATTATATCATTTTTTCGAGCAATGACATTGCCATCGGCCATGGCCAATCCATCTCTATATTTCAGGCTATCTGCTTCTAATACAATATCCTTTGTATCAACCTTTGGTCGCTTAGCCATAGCAGGACTGAACGACATAGGTGTAAAAAAAAGGATAAGCCACAGTGCGGATTTTATGGACACGTGGCACACAAGTATCTATAACTAATTAATGCTCAAGTTCATTTTACATTTACCATGAATATTCACAAAAGCCTTGCACTCGGTTCATAATTAATAAAATCTAGATGGTATATTCTTTATGAAGAAGAAATTCGAAACCATTGAAGATGCTAGCAGAATTTATTTATTGCCGAATTTTTTTACGGCATCGAATTTATTTTTCGGATTCTCTGCCATAATTCGCTGCATACAAGCTAAATATACTGCAATAACGCCATCCATGGCTCATTTATATTATACCCAAGCTGTTTGGCTCGTTCTATTCGCTGCTCTGGCCGATGCCCTGGATGGTCGGGTGGCCAGATTAGGAAAACGCGAATCGCTGTTTGGTATGGAATTTGATTCCATAGCCGACATGGTTTCCTTCGGCGTAGCCCCAGCATTGATGGTATTTTTTTTGATACTCTCCCCCACCGAGGGGCTAACAATCTTTCGTCAAATCGGATGGCTCATCGGTTTTGTATATCTATTATGTGCCGGCATCCGTCTAGCTAGATTCAATGTAATTACCCATCCATTGTTACCTCAGGATGAGCTTAGAAAATCATCCAAAGATTTTCTCGGACTACCGGTGCCAGCCGCCGCCGGTGCAATAGTTTCTATTGTTATGATAATCAATAGCTATGAACTCAGCAATGGATTTTTAATAACATTGCCACCATTGATGCTTCTGATTGCCTATCTAATGGTCAGCACCATTCCATTCCCAAGTTTTAAAAAGGTGGATTGGAATACTAAAACCAAGCTGAATACCTTTATAATAGGCATCGCCATCATTGCCATTGTAGTTTGGTTCCATGAATTTTCCATGGCCATAATATTTTTATCGTACATGTTTTTCGGCGTTGCGAGACATATCTCCAAGGTCAAGAGAAGTCATAACGACTATCAAAATGATATAACCTACAATGACGGCGAAGAGTAAAGGAGATTTGCTCTCCGACATGATGCTTAACATGATAATCCCGTCCGTTATCATGGCAAAGCTTGATGATTGGCTGGGCATAAAGCCATCCATGGCCCTGCTCATAGCATTGGGATTTCCCATAGCCTACGGCCTGATGGATTTTATCCGATCAAAAAAATATAATGTATTTTCAATCATTGGATTCATCAGTATTCTACTGACCGGTGGCATAGGATTACTACAGCTCCCCAAGGAATGGATCGCCATTAAAGAAGCCGCAATACCATTTATTCTTGGTCTATTGGTAATAGCATCGCTATGGACAGATTCTCCATTGATGAAAGTGCTACTATTCCAAAACACCATCCTCAATTTATCGAAGATAGAAGAAGCCATTGAAAGAAATAACAATCAAAAGAAATTAGACAGATTGCTAAAAAAGGGAACCCTTTGGTTTTCGTCATCATTCTTGATCAGCACCATTCTGAACTATATCCTAGCCATTGTGCTTATAAAAAGTGACACCGG
>JAIRTH010000041.1 GCA_031255005.1 Puniceicoccales bacterium
GAAATTTTGCCAGAAATCCACCGGGAAACCATAGGCCAAATTTACAAACATCATCCCAAAAATCCTACATCACCCCACTGCTTTCTCCGCTCAGCAGAAAAATTTCATCGGTAAAAAGGGTACGATTCTTATAAAATCAATAAAAACACTGACGTTTCGGAAAAATTTCAATAGAGAAGTTTGCATCAAAAATGCTCAGTAATAAGACAAATTCATGGCTTTATTTTTGAATTTTATTGAAGTAACTCTTCGCAAATTAGACAAAATTCTCATCACATTATCCACGGCAAAAAATATCCAACATACTGACGCAACATGGCCAAATTTGCATATCAGTAAAACTGTGGGGAAAAATGCAAAAAGCCAAAAACATAATATATTCGAAATGGTGGTGAACCTAGTATCGCCAGCGGAAATTAGTATATTTTGTAACGACCATCTTACGCTTTCAATGATTATGGTTACCCAGGTCCAAAATAACATGGAATTCAATATACTATCTGTGCCTTTCTGGTAATCATCATTGGAAAACCAATAAACTACCATATTTGTATTGATAATCATAAAAAAACTAGTTATCACAGCAAATATACAGGTTACCTTAAGCGATGAAATAAATAGGCGCCTAATGGTTTGAAGCTCGCCACAGGCTATACTATTGGATGCAATGGAACATACGCCCTTGCCAATGCCATCCAAAACAAACCGAAAAAACATATACACCGACGAAGCTATGCTATAGGAAACCAAATCGTCGTGGGAACAAAACTTTGCTATAATTTGAAACACCACGGCCGTACCAATGGAATTTATCAATGAATTCATGGAAGTAGGTAACCCTATGGAAAAACACCTTTTCAATAGATTTGGCGATAATTTTGCCACGTTGGTATGAAATTTTTCCGCATAATTTTTTTTTAAAAATATCATCAAAAATATGACAAAGGAAGTAACATTAGATAACCCCGTGGCATAGGCAGCGCCCCTTATCCCCATCTCTGGTACTCCAAATTTTCCAAACACAAAAACAAAATCTGCCACAACGTTTATTAAATTTGACACAATCGATACCAATGGCATTATCAGAGTTTCACCTCGGCCAATAAAAAATGACCCTATGGATCCAAATCCGGCCAATGAAAATGGTAAAAATGCCAATGTTATTCTAAGATAAGGTGTACCAAGTTCTTCAATCGGTTCTGCCAGCAGCGCCTTGGCATATATTATCATGGGAATCAAAATTATCCAATAGGCAAATGAAACAAATATGGTCTGCCATACTACATTGCCTATATGATGATATTTTTTTGTACCATTGAAATAACCAACAAATACACTGGTAACTGCGATGAAAGCCATCATCGTCCGTACGTTTAACCAATAAAATGGATGTGCTCCGGAAGCTGCAGTAAATGCCTCGGTGGAATATTTTGCTAAAATTATCCGATCTGCAAGGCAAACAAAATAGTTAGACATGGATGCCATCATCATAGGCCAGGACACTGCCCATAACTCTGCAATACTACCAGATTTGTATTTCGTTAACATTACACTAAATTTCAAAATTACATGACTGCAATCTTGTTAATATACTACCATGACCTCATCTATGTTAAATTATAATAAAAAGCATCCAACAAGGCAAATTCAAAACGGAACTACCTATAGAAAATTGTCAAGAAACTTTATAATTAATTACAATTTTGAATAAATATTAGTACACAAAATAAAAAAAGCTTTTCTATATGGATATTATTATAATTTTCAATAAAATTTTACTCATGGATACAATAAAGATAAAAAAATATCTAGCCGGTATTGTGATTTTCAGCTCTTTATCATGGACATCCACAGCATTGGCTGGTAAACATAATAAACTTAAAAGATCAACATCTTTTAAACTTAAACCACTGGTGCAACGTCCATCGTCACATTCGATGCTGTTGTCTATATATAAATCTGAGTCACTTTCGGATGATCCTTGTCACATAGGTTTTGGATTTGGAGAAAATCCATCTGGGCCAGAATCGGCTCGGCACAGAAAAGGATTGCTCAGAAGAACCATAACATCAGAAGAAGCAGACCTGGACAAATTAGATGAAAACGGAATTGTATCAGATATAATAGCCGCGGTAAAATATACAGCTTTGCATATAGTTGCCAATGAATTGCCATCATTTGTAAGAACTGTCATAAATGAATTTAGAAGCAATGACTACACTATATCCAATATGGAAGAATCTAACAGTCTGCGATTGTTTATAATGAATGAAGATTCTTTTGCTTATTCCGTAGATGGCAATAGACTGGCCAGCCGCGAAAAAATGGCCATAAGATATTTTGCAAAAAATGTGGTTTCGGGAGATGAAGGATTTTTATATCAAGTGGGATTGCGAGCCATGGATGAATTGCTCTTAATGTGCTATGGATTTAAGGTCAAACTTCCCAAATCACTCATAGCGGAAATTGAAAGCCAAATACGCGGGATTCTCAGCGAAATAGGAACCAATATCATTAATTTGGTAACAAATTGCTTAAATTCCTATGCCAACAGCCATCAGACAGTTTCAAAGCAAAGCATACTGAGTTCTTTTTTGTGTAAATGTGACAAAACCGATGAAATGCCACCACCAATGAACTTTTCCATCATGTGCTCGAACATGGAGAATGATATATTGGAGAGCATGGGATTTGATCTGGGTTTTGTGAATAACATTTTGAATAGAGGTCTCTATGGAGTAGATCGGGAAATGGATTTTTCGGAAGAACTTCCACAGGAATTGAAAAATATGGTAATCATGAAAATCTATATGAATCTTGCTAATACTTTCCCATCTTTTACGAAAAATATGATAATTGATATGCTAAAGAATTACACCATTAATAGCCAAGAAGATATGGAAGCAAATATCAAGATGTGTTTGACAAATACAAACCATAGAAACATCAGACCAGACATGATGGGTGTTACCCATGAAGATTTGACCATTATGAGGAGATCGATAGACGCCATCAGTGGTAATGGAGGCTTATTCAGCCTAATACTACGTAAGGTACTAACCACTATAAGGTTATGGTATAATGTCTTCCAGTTACCAATAAATCGAGAAAACTACGATGTGATAAAAGATTTCGCCATAGAAGTGATTAGCGGCTTAGAAGAGCCCGTTGTAAGGTCATTGATATTTGAGCTCGATCAAAGACATTTGTTTAATGATAGTACTGGTAAATTTTCTAATAAAAAGGAAATTAAAAATAAAAACCAATATGAAATGCTGAAACAATTGAAGGGAGATTTTAAAAATTTGGCCATCAAGCTAATTGACAACCAACTTGGAAAAGGTGTTAGCGCAGGTGTACTAAACTTTTTACACACCATTGAATCCGCCGTAACCGAATAGGATCAGATTGACAACCAAGAAGGTCTTTGGATCTTCTTTTTTTATGGTAAAGTTTTTATGGTTACCTATAGCCAATAGAAAATGTTACATGATCTTACAAATCTGGCTTTCGCAGGCAAACTAAGTAAAATCATATCGACTTTGCATTCCGCCGGAGCGAAATGTTATTTTGTTGGTGGATGTGTTAGGGATGCAATTCTCAATGAACCCATCACCGACATAGATATCGAAGTTTTTAACATTAATTCGGAAAAACTTTCGGTTCTATTGGCAAAAGACCATAGAATTGACCAGGTGGGAAAGAGCTTCGGCGTCATAAAGGTTCATGACCTAGGCGTGGATATTTCCGTACCAAGAATCGAAGAAAAAATTGGTGAAACTCACAGGGATTTTTCCATAGCCGAAAGGATTAATATGGATATCAGCAGTGCCGCAGTCCGCAGAGACTTTACCATGAATGCCTTATATTTTGACCCATTAAAAAATCATGTAATTGACCAATTTGGCGGCATGAAAGATATTGAAAACAAAATACTTAGGCATACTAGTGAAAAATTTATCGAAGACCCCTTGAGAGTACTTCGGGCCATGCAATTTGCGGCCAGATTTAATTTGACTGTGGCCGATGAAACCATCAAAATTTCCAGCAAACTTTCCTGTGATAATATTTCTGCCGAACGAATTTTAGAAGAATGGAAAAAATTGCTACTGTTTGGCAAAACACCATCCAGAGGCATCAGATTTCTTAGAGCCTGTGGGTGGCTAAAATATTTTCCAGAAATAAGTAATCTTGTTGGCTGTGAACAGGATATTTTGTCTCACCCCGAAGGAGATGTTTTTGAACATATATGCATTGCATTGGATCATCTTCCTCAGGTTAGGAATGGTAAATTTTTTGACGACATGGTGGTTGGGTTTGCATTGCTATGTCATGATTTTGGCAAACCAGCCACCACCTTTCGTAATGAAACAGGGGTACACGGCAGCTACCATCATGGCAAACATGGCGTAATTCCAGCTAAAGCATTTTTAGAGCGAATGCGTATGCCAAAATCTATGGTTACCCAAATCCTACCATTGGTAAAGCACCACATGGCCATTAGAGATGTGATAAAAGTTAATGATATGGATTCCGGCATACGTGCTTTGGCAAATAAGGTTGGTCGAATAGATCTATTGATAAAAATATCCCTTTGCGACACATTTCGGAGGTTTAAACCCCACGGATCAAATGAGGCATTGGTTAAAGCACAAGCCGAAAAACTTGGCATTTTATCGTCGAAACCTAGCCCCATACTGCTTGGACGTCATCTAATAGGCCTCGGATTGACGCCGGATAAAAAATTCAGAAAATTGCTAGATCTGGCTTTTGAAGCCCAATTGAAAGGCAAATTTCAAGATGAGCCAGGTGCCATCGGATTCATCAAGAATTTTATTTAATTGACGAAGTTATCGCCACTCAAGATTCTAGCACCACCATGGCTCTTCCAACAGAAATTAGTACGTCTATCCAAGAATTAATCAGGAGATCCAATGCCATTGCCAACTTTTTAGATGTGGACGGCAATAGGCTTGAAATCATGAGATTAGAAACGGAAATGGCCGTTGACAGTTTTTGGGAAAACAAGGAAAACGCTCAGCATATGGTAACCAGGATAAATAAATTAAAAAGCACGATCAAAGCCATTGTTGAATTTAAACAGAAACTAGACGATGTGATGGTGCTAGCAGATTTGATCGATCAGCAAAACGATAATGAAGAATATCTTCGTGAACTTCTAGTCACCATTGCGAATCTAGAGACCGATATGGACTCTCTGGAATTGACATCTTTTCTGAACCAACCCATGGATCACTGCAATGCCATATTTAGCATACATGCCGGTGCTGGCGGAACTGAATCCTGCGATTGGGCCGATATGCTGTTTCGCATGTACATGCGATGGGTCGAACGCCGAAATTTCGTCATGGAAATTCAGGACATACAGGAAGGCGATGGCATCGGTCTGAGCAGCATTACGCTCAGATTAATTGGAGAAAATGCCTATGGCTATGCAAAGGCCGAACGTGGCGTACATAGATTGGTTAGATTGAGTCCCTTCGATGCCAACCATAAGCGCCACACCTCATTTTCTTCCGTCGATGTGGTGGCCGAACTGGAAGACGATGTGGAAGTCGATATCAAGGATGAAGATATTCGAATAGATACCTATCGTTCCAGTGGAAAAGGTGGCCAACATGTCAATAAAACCGAGTCAGCTATCCGCATAACTCATCTGCCCACAGGTCTGGTGGTGACCTGCCAAAATGAAAGGTCACAGTATAAAAATAAAGATCTGGCTATGAAGACACTTAGAGCGAGGGTTTATGAAAGAATGCAGGATGAAAAGCGTTCGGAAATGGATAAATTCTATGGAGAAAAAGGTGAAATAGGATGGGGCAATCAAATTCGCAGCTATGTATTTCAGCCCTATCAATTGGTAAAAGATCTGCGCACCGGCGTGGAAAGTACAAATGTACAGGCCGTCATGGATGGCAATATAGATATGTTTATAAATGCTTGGTTGAAAGCAGGTTGCCCGAAGGCAAGAAAATCATAAAAATTAATTAATGAGAATAATTTCCTGGAATGTAAATGGTCTTCGCTCGATGATGAAAAAGGATTTTTCTGGTGTAATTTCCTCTATAAATCCCGATATATTATGCCTGCAGGAAACTAAAATGAATCAGGAAGTAGATCCCATCATTGATCTTGGATTTCATCATATGGTTTTTAACAGTGCAAAGCGAAAAGGCTATTCAGGTACAGCAATTTTTTCCAATCCAGATATCCTGGCAGTGGATTCAAATACCGCTCCTGAATCCACCATCGATGAACAAGAGGGTAGGGTTATTGTCAGCGAATATGACAATTTTTTTCTAGTAAATGTCTATACTCCAAACTCAAAGTCAGATCTATCTAGGCTGGAATTTCGGCATAAGATATGGGATGTGGAATTTTTAAGGCTATTACTTAGGCTGGAATCGATGAAACCAGTGATAGCCTGTGGAGATTTCAATGTTGCCCATCAAGAAATAGATTTGGAATATCCAAACAACAACCATCTTAGCAATGGGTTCACCGATGAAGAGCGGCTTGGATTCTCAAATTATATCGCCAACAACTTCGTGGATAGCTATAGATATTTTTATCCAGAGAAAAAAAAGGCCTACAGTTGGTGGTCCTATAGAATGAAATCCAGGGAACGCAATGTGGGATGGCGGTTAGACTATGTTCTTGTCAGCAAAAAATTACTGAATCTTATCCAATCGGTATTTATATTTAGCAAAATCTATGGTTCAGATCATGCACCGGTGGGAATAGATGTGGATCTATAAATTGCAATAAATTGACACAGCACCATATTTTAATATATGACAGCCATGCACATTGGCTTTGTCTATGCATTGATTTTATTTGGCTGTTTTTCCTATGGCTATGGCAATGGCGATATTGCTGGTAATATAACGAATCAGGAAGCGGAAAAAGCGAAAAATTTTTCGCCAATGGATAAATCAGATAGTAGTCAGAAAAAAGATTATCTATCCTATCATGACAAAAAGAGCCTAAACATACTTATCATAACCTGGCGAGGAAGTACCGATGCAGAACGTGGTTTTTTTGATAGGCTAAAAAATATGAATTATGATGCTAAATGTATAAATTTTGATGCTGGCCAAAGCGTAAACTCACTGATAAAATTTTTATCAAAAAAATTCACTACCAATGGAATTGACTATGTCTATACATTTGGAACTCAGGCTTCATTGCTGGTGGCGGATAAACTAAAAAACTCTGTGCCGCAAATTTTTAATGTGGTAAGCTTCCCAGAAAAATGCGGTCTGGTCAATGACAACCACAGCCATAACGGAGGCAATTTATCTGGCATTAAATCTTCGGCATCCATCGATGCGCAGATCAGCAATGCCATGGAGTTTCTAAAATTTAAAAAACTCGGCGTGCTGGTCAGTACCAAGGAACAGAATTGCCTAGATAGTTACTCTCAAATAGTAGAAAGCGCAAAAAAATTTGGATTTGAAGTCCAGCAGATTGACATAAACAAAAAGAAAGATCTTCAAAGCACCATATCTAAAATAAAAATGGCTAGGGATAAATATTCAATGGATGCATTGTTCATCACCGCCGGATCAATATTTGTTTCAAACATAAAAGACATCGTCAGCGTGGCCAATGAATTGAAAATTCCATCCATTGCCGAAATCGAAAAAATGGTTGCTGATGGTGCTCTTTTTGGAACCGTGTCAAATTATTATATGGCCGGTAAAATAGCTGCAGACATACTGTATATCAATCAATTTGGTATCCCAATGGATCAAATTCCTGTACAAAAATGTCCCACATATAAATGCATTAACAAACGTACCCTAAAAGCCTTAGGCCTACCATGTAATGTTTGTTGTGAAGTTTCCTATGACGATGACAAATAAACTCCACGCCATCGTTACTTTTTACTTGCAAGAATTTAAGCCGTTTGTTCGATGAACCACAGCGTTGCCTGGTGGTGTAACGGTAGCACAGCGGGTTTTGGTCCCGTTAGTCTAGGTTCGAATCCTGGCCGGGCAGCCATGGATTTTGGACAATCACAGATTTATACAATTATTGGATAGTCCTAGCACTTCGGTGGGTTACAAATTCAATCTAGCAGCACTACATCTAATTGCATCCATTGATTTAGTCCATGGACTTTAATTCGCTGCTATAAATTTCATGGTAATGGAGCTCCATTGATCCTTATCCTTTTATCACGCAGATATATCAAACTTTCAATTCATCGCAATCCAATGCCCCTTACTACTCTACACAACAGCCCAAACCGATTTATTATCATAGAAAATTTCTATGTTATACTTCCATCGTTGGCGATGAAATCTAAACAGACATTAAAAACCGTGGTTTTGGAACAACTGAGGGCAGCATCCCCAGCTTCTTTGCCCATGGATTTGATCCGCAAAGGCTTGCAGTTATTTGGCTGCAAATTCACAGATCGGGATTTAATTTTGGTATTAGAAGAGTTACTAGCCCATGGTTTGATAGTTGAATTTGGAGATGATTCAAGCTATGGGCTAAAAAGATATAGTTTAGCTTAACCATGGGAACTCGGGACAGGTCTATTGAACAGAAAAATTTCATGGCGCATTTGGATAAAATAAAATATGCGAAACGCAATTCTGGGATGATTCTGGACAGTTTAGCAATTTCTTCATCCATCGCAAGTGCTTCTCTGGCACGCATTTGGCAAATACTTTTTGATTTACTTTGCAAATCTGATGAGATTTCGGTTTCCGATTTGAACACACTATCCGGCGTCATTCAAAAGCTTTTTGCCTGCCATAGCAATATGTGTTCCATGGAACAGTCAAAACATGATGAACAAAACACAGATATCAAACAATCTTTGCCAGAGGATGCGATCGAGGCCATTGAAAAACAACTCAAACTATTGTAAATGGACATTTCTAAAAAGTTTTTTTTGCCCTACCAGTCTCGATGGATTAATGATGATTCCAGGCTGAAGATAATGGAAAAGTCCAGACAGATCGGAATCTCCATGGCCTCAGCCTATGGCCTGGTTAGAGATCATGCTAATTGCGATCAAAGGATTGATTCCTGGGTATCATCCCGCGACGAAATTCAAGCGAAACTTTTTTTAGATGATTGCAAAAATTTTAGTAAAATTTTACACATTGCCGCGCAAGCTATTGGCTCTGAAATATTACCAGAATCGAGGCAATTCGCCTCTTTTTCACTGCGTTTCCTCAATAGCACCCATATCCATTCCCTATCATCAAACCCAGACGCTCAGGCCGGTAAGCGCGGCAATCGTGTATTGGACGAGTTTGCACTACATCAAAATCCAAAAACACTATATTCGGTGGCTTACCCAGGCATAACCTGGGGCGGCCGCCTTGAAATCATATCCACCCATCGAGGTTCACAAAATTTTTTCCATAGATTATTAAAAGATATCAAAGAAAATGGCAATCCAAAGAAATTTTCACACCACAAAGTTACACTACAAGATGCTCTTGATCAAGGGTTTTTGGCAAAACTAAAGGAAAAATTACCCGAAGATGATTCTAGGCAGTCCATGGATGAAGCCGAATATTTTGACCATATAAGAAATTCCTGCCCAGACGAGGAATCTTTTATGCAGGAATATATGTGTGTCCCTTGGGATGATCAGTCGATTTTCTTGCCAACGGAATTAATTGACAAATGTACCTATAAACATGGCGAAAATTGGGAGATCGGAAACTATGAAGCTTTGCAAAGCAATGATGGATTCCTGGGAATTGACATCGGGCGAAATCATGATCTTACGGTGTTTTGGTTGCTAGAAAAAAACGGCGATTGTTTAAAAACAAGGCAGGTGATTTGCCTAAAAGACGTACCATTTTCCGAACAGGAACGACTATTACATGAGTTTTTAAAAATACCATTTTTGAGAAAAATATGCATAGATCAAACCGGTATCGGTAGGCAATTTGCGGAGCGTGCTGCGGCCTTTTTTGGAAAATACAAAGTCGAGGGCATTACTTTTACTAGCTATATAAAGGAAGCATTGGCTTATCTATTACTTACTACCTTTGAAACTGGTTCGATAAAAATCCCCAATGATCCGGCCATCCGCTCCGACCTGCGGGCCATAAAAAAAGAAATAACTTTCTCTGGCAACATTAGATTTCATGCAGATCGCAGCGAAAATGGTCATGCCGATAGATTTTGGGCTCTGGCATTGGCAATTCATGCCGCCCAGCAATGCCCATCGATGATCAAGCAACAATTTTTTACTAAGATACAAAGACATAAGCGTTTAACAGTGGTTTAATTTTATGAAAACAATTTCACAGATTTCGGAAGCAAGGATTAAAAGCTCCATGAGAGCCAGGTTTAATCCAATAAAAACATTGACCCCGGATTCATTGTCCCATATGTTGGACTCCTTTGCCATGGGCTATCTCCGCAGCGCTGCCATGACCTGGGATTCCATCGAGCGAAGAGACGATGTGATCCAAGGTGTTGCCGCAAAAAGGAAAAAATCAGTGGCCAGATTGCAATGGGAAATCATCGCACTGGACCAGTCCGAAGAGGCACTGAATCATAAGTGTGCTCTGGAATATTTTTATGATAATCTCTCAGCCACCCATGCCTGCGATGGCAATGAACGTGGCGGATTCGGCCTACTGGTGAAGCAAATGATGGACGCCATAGGTAAAAAATATGCAGTGCATGAAATAATTTATGTTCCTGAAACTAAAAGAGATAAGTTAAAGCTGACCGCTGTATTTAGGTTTGTTCCTCTATGGTTTTTTGAAAATAAAACCGGATCTCTGAGATTTCTCGAAAATGACACAGCCATCGATGGTGTTGCGTTGGAAGACGGCTCCTGGCTTATAACCGTCGGCGATGGTTTAATGGAGGCTTCTTCGATTGCCTACCTATTTAAACATCTTCCTCTGCGAGACTGGCTTGTATATTGTGAACGCAATGGAATGCCTGGGATCAAAGGCATAACCAATGCCTTGCCAGGATCACCCCAATGGGAAGCAGCCCGGGATGCGGTGGCCGATTTTGGTGCAGAATTTAATGCCCTAATGTCCGAAGGAACCTCCATCGAAACCATAGATTTAACCACCCGAGGAGAGCTACCTTACCCAGCGCTGGTCGACCGAATGGATCGAGCAATCTCTGCTCTATGGCGTGGTTCAGATTTATCAACATTATCAAGAACATCTGGGGCCGGAGCTTCGCTTCAGGCCGATGAAACTGCTTTGATTGAAGAAGACGATGCAAACATGATTTCCGAGACATTGAATGAACAGGTGGATAAATTTGTCATCAGGCATTTATTCGGCGACACTGGACCAAAGGCTTATATCAGGTTGGTTACAAAACCAAGGACTAACAGCAAGGATGAAATAGCCATCTACCGCGAACTTTTTGACATGGGAGTGCCATTGACCGTTGAGGACATCCGAGAAAAATTCGGTCTTACCACTCCGGAAAATTCAGAAAACATTCTTAGGAAAAATATATAAAATGGATACTAATTTAACCAATATGGACGAAACAGCACTAAATCAGTGGGTCAAATTATTACCCTATGGAAATTATCCACATCCCAAAGGCATGCAGCATTTTAGTAGGTCATCCGCCGAAATAATCGTAAAAAATTTCAAATCACTGCGCGGCAGATTGAGCAGAAAATTTCTTGGCCTGCCAATTTTCATAGGCCATCCCGACGATAACACATTTTCCGGCCGTCCGGGCCATAAGAGCCATGTGGTCTACGGAAGAGTCAAGGACCTGGAACCAAAGGTTGATGGCATGTGGCTTCTAATTCATTGGTCCACACTAGGCTATCAATTGATTAAAAATGGATTTTTTAAATTTTTGTCACCTCGTTGGCGGATGAAAATCCTGGCAAACAATGACTTTGAGCCAATAAAATTGCTATCTCTCGGCCTTACAAATAATCCAAATATTAAAACCTGCAGATTAATCGATCAACCTAGCTTTGTAAGTTTATCCGATGGAGAAAAACTCGCAAAGCTAATGAAGTCATTTGGAGTAAACGAATTAGTTGATTTTGAAGAACAGCTAATTTCATTAAAATCTCTCGGTGAAGACTCTGAAAAATGGAAAAATCAATGCAAGGAATTGATCGATGAAAATAAAAAGCTCCAAGCCGAAATTGAGAATTTTTATCAAGTGATCCAAACCCATGGATTGCAAAATCAAAAAAATGTAACTAGTTCCGAACAAATCACTAAAAATGCGACTGATGGTGACCAAGACAGCATTCCATTAGCCCTAGGCAATCTAAACACCCAAACAAAAACGATGGGACTAAACCATCGCACCAAATGTTTTTATGAAAAAAAAGACAAAATCTTGACCTTGGTACAGGAACGCATGGCGGCCACCGGCGATAGATATAATGAAGCTTGGGCCTGGGCGAAGAGGTCAAACCCATCGCTGTTCATAGACTAACCCATTGATTAACAAGACTTTTACCTACAAAAATATGAAAAAAGAAACATTCTCTAACATTGCAGAAGGTACTCATGAAGGCAACATTACTAAGGTTGCCAAAACCAATATCACAGAGAGATATACTCTGGTCAAAATCGATACTAGCAATCCAGCCATGGTCGATATTTGCACAGATTCTGATCTGCCGATAGGCGTTGCAACCGATGAGGCATCGGCCGGAGATATTGTGAATGTAGCACTTCTGGGTTCTGCAGATACCATAAAAGCCATTGCCAGCGAGACCATAGTAGCTGGAAAATTGCTTAGGCCAACCGACGACGGAAAAATCGCACCCATTGGCACAGCCGCCGGAAGCTATAATTGTATAGGTATAGCCCTAAATAGCACCATCGCAAATAGCATGGTGGAGGTGCTATCCTGCGTACCAACTCAATATACCATAGGTGAATAACTTTACCCACATTATAAAAAACACTATAAAAATGAATACATTTGAGATTTTACCAAAGGATGACGGTTTTCAGGATTATGGAACGGTTTGTGCAGCCAATGAGTCGCGCTTCACTTCATCCCATTATTCTGAACCACTTACGGCCTTTACCGTTGGTTGGAAGGACCGAGAAAACATAGAATCATTACTGAATTTTTTAGCTCCAATGATCCCTGTTTCTCGGCGCTTTGAATTCAAAGTTGCCAATAACAACGAAGCATTTTTGTCCGAAACCGATGACATCCGTTCCATTGGCTCGGCCTTTAAAAGAATCGAATTTACCGGAACATCAGTTACATCAAAGACTTTTAATAAAGGACTTACAATTCGAGTAGATCACGATGATGTGGCCGGTGATGATTGGCGTGAGCGCTATGTTCAATTATTGCTGCAGAGATTATACCGCAATGAACTGCGTCGAGCCATATCTGCTCTGGAAGCTAACGCCCAAACCGTTGCACCAGAGGGGCAATACATATGGTCTGATGAATCCAACCCCGATGCAGATATACGTTCTGAATTAGAAGCCGCAACGGATATCACCGGCCTGCGACCAAATCGACTTGTAATAGGTGAAGCTGCCTGGGATATCAGAGCCAATGCTTATGATGCCCAAAACAATGCCGGAGCCAATCGTGCTGCTGGCTTAACATTAGAAGAACTTGCTTGCAAACTATTTATGGACGAAATCCGAGTAATAAATGCGCGCTACCAAAATGCGGCCACATCCAAGACGGCCATACTGGGCAATAGCATATATGCGTTTTTCACAAACAATGAAATCATGAAAGATGAACCGGCTAACATAAAAAGATTTGTGACGCCAGCCGATGGCTCACCATTCAGGGTTTATGTGGAGGAACATAGCAAATTCAGCGATATAACAGTGGAACATTATAGCAACATTGTAATAACTTCCACCACCGGCATAAGAAAATTGGTTGTTTCTGGCAGTTAGTCGATGACGAAATAACAAAATAGATGACAACGGAGGATTTTTAAAGGCAAAAATAGAAAATCCTCCGGAAAAAACAAAAAAACAGAAAAAATATCATGGCCAATTGGATTAAAATTATTCCCAGAGATCTATATGATTATCTGGTTGCAGAGCAGGTAGATGCGCTGCGCAAACAGGCACTGGCTAAACATCAATCTGATCCATTGGTGGAGATAATTAAAGATGTCTCTTCAATGATTCGATCTGAAATCAAAAGCAACCGTCAGAATACATTGAGCTCCTCCGCGGATGCCCTTCCTGTGGAATTAAAAAGTGTGGCCTGTAGCCTGATTTTGGAAATAGCTCAAACCAGAATTCCTGGATTAAAATTGTCCGAAGATCAGATTCGCCTGGCAAATCAATCCCGAGAACATCTGAAGAGAGTGGCAAAGGGTGATGTATTTGTATCGATTCCAGAGGATGCTGACAATTCTCAAGCCCTTGGCTTAGAAGTAATAAGCCATAGGGAAACCATTGTAACCGGTGAAACATTGAAAGGATTTTAATATGTATAGACCGAAGGATGGAATTTTAGAGAAAATTCAGGATTACCTAGTCTCACTGATCGAAAAAAATACCGAATTCCGAGGCATTCCCATATTTACGCATAAGCAAAGCAACATCGAGAGTATTATAGCAAATGCCGTTCGCGAAGGTATTGGCGTAGCGATCCTTGTAATACCTCCCGTGCCGATAAAAATAGATAAAAATGCCCCAGGTCCGGTGTTTGAAATCATAGATATTCAGCTGAAAGTAATTGAAAATATTTACACAAATAACTCCGGAAAAAGTTCGATAAATATCGCAGAGAAAATTACCTCGTTACTTCATTTGGCCAAGGCGGAGGTTGAACATTGGCATGGATATATAACCTGCTCAGACACAAGCCCTTGGGTGTCAGAAATGGGAGATCAAACCAACCTAATAACCCTAAATTTCACAGCGATGTGTTCGCTATAAAATCATGAAAATATCATTTGGTACAGTGGTATTAGCCGCCGGAAATGAGGCAAAGGAAAATCCCTTCGATCTAAAAATTTCTGGCCAAAGAAATGTGCAAATTGCCGAAACGGTCCGAGGTACCGAAGTCAAAGCCATAGATAGAGGCAATCTCCAAATTATCATAGAGTTCAAAGTCACAAAGAAATATGATTCGGAGGAAAGTGCCCAAATCCATTCTTTGAAACATTCATCGGAGCTCACCGGACTGCAATCCTATCTCACTTTGACCGGTGAGCCAAGTAACAACACTTATTATATGCATAATGCCGTGCTAGTTACGGTTCAATCTTCCTCCAATGGAAATACACTATTGCATCATTATAAAATCACCGGTGGAAGAATAACAAACAACCTGGAATTTTTATATGACCACAATAACTAAGTTTATACTACGCATAGGGATAGATACCGAAGCTTTTTGCCTCCCCATTGACGTAAATCGCAAGGAGGCGGCCCAGTTTTGGAAATCCAATGACATAGAATTTCAATTGGGCCTATTTTCCCATGGAGACCTAATTGATGTTTCGAATATAGATAAGATCTGTTTGGCTGTTAAGGCTTTAAGTAGCAATGGAACGGTGATGGATGGAGATAATCAGGCACTGATGTATGGCGAAACTTCTTCGCTGGACAATAGTGTCACACCGGAATCCTGGACCAACGGAACTGCTCAACACGCCATCATTGGTTTTTCTGAAAAGGAAACATCCTTGGCCGCTGACGATTATTGGCTAAGTCTATGGATAGTCACGAAAAATGATGCGAAAATTGTAACTGTTTGCGCTGGAAAGATTAGGATAATTGATGGCGGAAACAGCGACGCAATTATCCCGCCACCGCCACCGGAAACATATTACACCGCCGCAGAATGCGATATGCTTTTCGCAAACAAATCAAAAAATCTTTTGGATTTGGATGATGAAACCGTGGCCAGAACAAACCTTGGCCTAGGATCAATGGCTGTGCAAGGCAGCGATGATGTCGACATCACCGGAGGCAACATTTCTGGCATTTCTCCACTGGGGATAGATGCCGGAGGCACAGGTTCCAACAATAAAACATCAGCTTTCAACAATCTATCTCCCATAGCCAAACTAGGAGACATGATAGTCGGTTATGAGGAAAATTCATCAACCACCTTGGCTTTGGGCAATGAAAACCAAGTACTTACGGTAGATCCCACCTCCGAAACTGGACTTTCTTGGAAAAATTATCCCTGGAAATTGCTGAAAAAAATTAACCTAAGTTCTTCCACACCGGCAGTTATTTTCACAGAAGTGTTAGACAGCTCGCAATTCATGCACTACAAAATTGTTCTGAATTGTTGTACTAAAAGCCCAGTTTATTCACTTCTATCCATAGTCTTCGGCAGCACTGTCAATGATGAAACTTCTTGGATAACGACAGATTCGGAATACTTTTCCTCGTTGTTTGATCTTAGAGGTAACGAGACGAGATATGAAAAATACAACGGCACCGTCGGCTATGTACCTCTAGGGAATAGCAGTACAAATTTCCGCTCCTATGATGGATTTTTCAATGGAAATATCTCTCTATGGAAGGCCGGAGACACCAGTGCTTATCTACAGCTGCTGGCCGAAATGAACTACCTATGGCACGTACAATCTTCGGGTACCTACTCCAATGAAGCCGGTGCAGGAAGGTACAGTTCAACTTTCCTAAATTCGGACCTAGCCAATGTAAATTCGCTGAAAATAGAGGCCATTTCTGGCAATATTACCGGTGGCAATTTTTCAATCTACGGAATAAATTAATATGGATGATAATGCAATTATTACTCAGATAAATAAACTTCGCAATGACCTGGATAGGCTTAGCTATACTATTCAACAACAAATAGATACGCTTCGTTCACAGATTGGTAACCTGAGGAGCTGATGATGAATTGGTCTTTGCTTTATAAAGGAGAACAGAAATCATTAGCCGATTGGGGAATCAGCGACATGAAGCGGCATCTCTGCAATCAAGCCCCTGATACGGTTACATTTGTGATCAAATCCAAAGGAATTCTAGATAAATTGGTCTTTGATGCGAATGAATACATAAAAATCTACCGCGACTCTGATGTTTGGTTCCAGGGCGTGGTCACCATGACACCGATCTACGGTTCCATGGAATCAGAATTTCATAAATATACTTTGTCTGGCACCTGGTGGTTTTTGGAAAATATCATCTATCAGCAGGTTTGGAAAGAGCCTATGGATCCGGATAATCCTTCAAGCCAGTTGAAAAATATCACCAAAAGCCGTCTGATTTTGGGCCAAAATGCCGACGGCGAAGCCATAACCATAGGAGATCAAATTAGCGAAATTGTGGCCTATGCCATAGATGCCTGCTCCGTACCAATACTCCTTGATGCGTCACTGGATTTACCGATAAATATCCCCTTTGATGAATGTAAAGATCTTTCCTGTGCAGAAGCCATAAAAAAATTACTTCGTTGGATTCCAGACGCCATAGGCTATTTCGATTACTCCACCGATGAACCAACTTTGTATATTAAAACCAGAAACCAGCTGGAAGCTGTTACATTTAATATATTGTCTCCGACTGACATATCAGAATTTTCCATCCAGCCACGACATGATCTTCAAATCTCGGCGGTGGTACTCAAGTTCGAAAAAACCCATTCCACCGATGGTAAAAGTTGGAAGACAATACAGATTCAAAAATGTCCAGTTTCTGCCACCGGCACAGAACTAAAATCTCTGGTGATGACCATAGAACTCGAAGGAGTCCAATCAACCTATGTCAAACAGTATATAAAAACAGAACAAATTCAAATCGATAGCATAGCCTGGTGGAAAGCCCATCTTCCTGGCCTGGAACAGATTCCAATTGATAACATTAATATTTCAGACCAAAGCCGATCGAGCCTATTGCCCAATGAAATCATTCAGGGCAATGTGGCGGATTGGATGAATAAAACTGTGGAACAAGATGTGATTACCGCAAAAATATCCTATCAAACCACAGATGAGTCCGTTTGCGATCGGGACGTGGCCGTGAAACTGAATGCGACCAACGCCACCACCTACACCTATAAGCGGCTCACATCTCTGGTTACCGAAGAGGATGTCCCGCTGGATTTGGCTGATCAAGTTTATAATAGCGTAAGTATATTACAATTCGATGGGTTTATAAAATTCATCGAAAAAGAACTTTCGATGACATTTCTCGGAAAGAAACTAAACCTTCAGGGAGGCCAATCGATCTGGGCTACAATGGATGCTGTGATTCAAGAAGTTAGTGAAGATCTCGATGGCGGAGAAACCCGCGTGGTCTTTGGACCAGCCAAACATCTTGGTGCCGATGATCTTTCAGAACTTACAAGAACCAATAGAACAAGATTTTCATCAAAAAACTTCGGCATTCGATCAACGGCCGAGGCCGAAGGCAATGGTTTTGTCGAACAGGGAAAATTTTCTCGGATCGAAAATTCTTCCTATGGCCCAGGAAAATATAAAAAAATCACCTTTCAAGATCCGGAAGATACGAGCAAGTCAATGATACTAGATGTTTCCTCTCTACCCACAAATTTACTGGTGAAATTGAGAGAAGAAAATGTTTCGGATTCGGGCGTTTTTAAGACACGCTACTCCATTGCCAGCGAACCATTTATACCCTAATCCATGTCAAATTTCGATCCATTTCTATGCAGAGTTAATGAAGCAGGTGTGCCCCATGCAATTCCACTGGATAGCAATATATACACGGCGCCTGCTTTATGGTTCAGCCAAAGTGCTATGTGTAATTTTTATTGGCTATTAAATAAAATAACCATCAGCTACAGCTACAGTTTCACCTTGGATTCTAGTCCAAATTCTCCTTACAGCATAGATCGAACATTCTCCATGACCGACGATCCTTCGCTGCCAAAATATAGGATAATCCGAGCTCCGGAATTCGCTGGTTATAACTATGATGCTTCCTGGGATATCAGTTCCAGAGCCAGTGTCGATTTGTCTAAGATATATTTTAACGACATATTGGGTACCTATGGAGCGAAAATAGATTTTAAAGAATGGAGCAATCCCGAGGAAAACCCAGTGCTAGAACTTGCTTTGGCCCAAAGAACTGGTGATACTTGGGCCAGTGTTAGCTATGAATTTATGTTTTTAGACAATGCCATCACTGTCTATTTGAATTACCTACTGTCTGATATTTTATCCGGAACCATAGATAGCTTTGGAATGACAGCGGAATTTTTTACCTAGTGCTATTCGGAGAATTTTTTTTCCTTAGGGCACATTCGTAGGCAAAACATATCTTCGGGCTTCAAATATTTTTTGATAATCGCATTGACAGCATTTATGGTCATGCTCCTAAAAAAATCATGCCGCTGCCGCACCCAATCCAAAACTTCTGGTTTTTCCTGAGAAATAGATAGGGTTCCCAGCCAATAAAATTCATCTTCCAGATCATTTTTCGTTTCCTGCACTATGGGTTCCAGCGCTCTAAAAAATTCATCTTCGGTCACACCATTTTTATATAAATCGGTGATTTCTTTGTCGATAATATGCTTAACCACGTCAAATTTTGCTGGATCGATGGAAATTTCAAGCTTTAGAATGCCAAAGCCATGAAATGTATTGCTGTTGCTATTGGCCACTGATGGCGAATAGGCCTCTCCAAAAACCTTGCGGATCTTAACCCTCATTCTATCGGATATTATAGCTCTTATCACATGAAATATTCGGCATTCGGAAATGGTTTCTTCGGCCAAATGACAGGTGATCCAAAAAACCGATAGTAACTCCTTTTGATCTTCTCCATCGAAATAATGCTGTAAATTACAGGCTTTGCGATTTAGGTCTATTTTGCGTTCGGCGGCATAGGATGGTTTTTCACTGGATCTGGTGGATAAAGTGCCAAAGGTTTTGGCCGTTTGCTTGATGGCATCACCAATGGAAACATTTCCCACAATTGTTATTTCCATGGTACCGTGCCTAAGAGGATCCAGTATTAAATCTTTCGCGTCATCTATGCCAAGTTGATTAATTTTATCAAAACTCGGAAAACATAATCTGGTATCATCATTGGTAACTACACTATGGATAGCATTCATCAATTTAACACTTGGAACTTTTTCGATGATTCTATATAATTTGCATATGTAAGCTTTAAATTCTTGAATAGCTTCGTCTCTGAATCCAGGCTGCTTTATGTAATGACATAGTGTGGCCATCAATAGATTAAAATCATTCTCATTGGCCAAAGACATGCCATTCAATGTAAAACTATCCTCGGCTATCGAAAAATCCACCGATATGGATTTATCCGAAAGAATTTTTTTGATTTCAGTTGAGCTATGGGTAAGAAGCCCTCCATCAATAAATAATGATTCAGCCAAAATATTAACATAGTCTTTAGACTTACTTGCATCCAATAGGCCTCCACCAAACCTAATGCAAACATTTATAGTGTTGCTGTTTTTTTTTATATTTTTTATATTCAGTCTCACATTATTGAAGAATTTTATTTGGTAAAAATCTAAATCTTTAATATATTTTCGACTGATAATCGTCCCTGGCTTACCAAAATTTTTGGTGGATATTTTCGGAATTTTTTTAAATTTACCTTTTTCGACGTGAGAAGCCACTGCCTTTTCGAAGATTTCTTTTATGGCATCCTCCGAATTTGCTTCGGTTTCATTTGAATTGATATAGACAAATCTGTTATCCCTAGCCCATAGAGATTTTACCATATTTTCACATTCGGCTTTGGTGATGTTTTTTAGGATATCACTATATATATCACGCTTATCCTCCATGGATAAAAAATATTTTTTCGTGATATGAGAAAGCCATAGGCCGTTTATTATTTGCAATGATTTCCTTTTGGCATAGGTTATGATTAGATCACTTATCTGTTTTTCGAAGGCATTTTTTTCTCTTTCAAATTCCTCATCGGTAAATCCGAATTCGAGCATTTTTTTTACTTCTTGGACAGCTATGACCAAACATTCTTTCCATTTGTCATTTTCACAAAAAAGCTTCATCGATGACTGTTCATAGCAAAATATGGTATCATGAAAGAAATCGAAAGATCCCGAGGTGAATGTAAAGTTTTTTGCCTTCGCAAGCTCTTCCAGCCGAGCATTCATTATGTCAGTCACAATGCTTCTAAGAATTTCATTTTTTATATATTCTATGCTATCTCCTTCATAGGGTTTGCCCATTAAACAGGAAACGGCAACCAAGGTTGATGGGCTATCCCTTTCCACGTTAAATTGGTAAAATGTACCGTGCTTATCGAAATTTCCAATGGATATATTTTTGGTGGATTCACATTTTTTCAGTCCTGAAAATAGTGATTTTATTTTGGTTTCAACGGCAGCCACATCTCCTACCTTTCCTGCAATGGCCAAGAATATTCTATCCGGAGTATACCAGGTGGTATAAAATTTCCTCAAATCTTCGGGTGTGGTTTTCTCAATTATTTCTTTTTTTCCTATGGGACTTTTTTTTGGCAATATGGTATCTCCATACAAAAACTGTGTACATTTTTCTCTCAAGCGAAATTTATAATCATTCCTATCTCTAAGTTCTGATAATATCACTCCTCGTTCACTTTCTACTTCGGATTGCTCTATGCTAAGACCATCGGAAAAATCCTTCGCCGCCAATAGACACTTATATATATTTTGCAAATCTGCATTTGGGAGTTCCATCTGGAAGACGGTGTGCATATAGGAAGTTGAGGCATTCAATTTAGCACCAAAGTCCATGCCTATCTTTTGCATTTCCTCTATCATATTGCCCTTGGGAAAATTTTCTGAACCGCGGAAGGCCATGTGCTCGAGAAAATGAGCCATACCTAGTTGCTCATCGGTTTCCATCAGAGATCCAACATTTACAATCAGATAGATATAAATTTCTTTATTTAAGATGGAATCATCATCGCTGTATATGGCATATTGGAAGCCATTTTCCAATTTATTATAGATGGCTTTTGGATCGTTTTTTAAGGAAAATTGGTTATTTTTAAAATTCATTATCTCTTCACCACCAAGGCACATACAATATAAAAATTGGCTTGCAAAACTTAAAATTATAAAAATATATAAACAAATCTTTTTTGGTTTCACAACTGGCATATGTTTTTCATTTTAAATTACTCTACTGCAATTAGTCCTAGGGATTATGATTGGAAAGGAAAGATTTTTTTACGCTTATCTTTAAAATGATTGGAAATGGATAAAATAATAAAAATACGCTCATCATGACTTTTAAATTATATAAAATTTCACTATTTTTTTCCTGCCTACTACTGTTAGGTGTACTAGCTGCATCTGGGATTGTTCTAATGAGAACCTGGCGAGAATACAAGACAATTTTTCATTTGGAAATCAGCCAAACCTTGGAATTGGAACAGCTGCGTAATAAAAATGAAAATTACAGGGCTCATATCATTCAAATGCTTAACGATAAAGAATTTGTAGAATATATAGCTCGCCAAACAATAGGATATATAAAAAATGATGAAATATTATTTCGTTTCGATTAATCACCAATTATAGATCATATGAATATTATTGAGCATGAGTTGCTTGAGAAGTTTAAGCACTATGGACAAGCACAGATTTTCAAGTTTATCGATGAATTAGATGAAGTGTCGAAGGATAAACTTTTTCGTCAGGCCAATGCCATAAATTTGCAAAAGGTGGCTGACCGAGTCAGGACATTGCCATCCATTGACAAAAAACATTTTAGCATGTATTTAAGGGAAATTTCCAATCATATCGATTTTATTGGATTGCCAAATAACGAGATTGATAATAGGCGGTGGAAAGATGCTCATCGTATTGGTGAAAATGCAATACGCGATGGTCGGGTAGCAATTTTGACTGCCGCAGGAGGCCAGGGAACAAGGCTTGGCCACGAAGGCCCCAAGGGCATATTGGCTGTGACTCCGGTTAAAAAAAAGACGCTGTTTCAGGTCTTTGCGGAAAAAATACGCTTTGCCGAAATTAAATATGGCCAAAAATTCCACTGGTTTGTGATGACCAGCACGAGGAACCACGATGAAATATTGAAATTTTTTGACCAAAATGAATCATTTGGGCTGGAACATGTGCATTTTTTTATCCAAGGCATTGAACCAGCCATAGATTTTTCTGGCAAAATAATGCTGGAAGATAAACACAGCATAGCCATGCATCCAGATGGCCATGGAGGTGTATTTAATGCATTTGTATCCAGTGGGTTATTTGAAATTCTAGAAAAAAATGACATTGATATCATAAGTTATTTTCAGGTGGATAATCCGCTGGTCAGGTGCATAGATCCATATTTCATAGGCTTTCACATAAACCAACAATCTGAAATGTCCTGTCGTATGATCCATAAGGCCTATCCCGAAGAAAAGGTTGGGGTCTTTTGTACCATGTATGGCAAAACTGCAGTCATCGAATACAGCGACCTGAGCATGAATTTTATCCATGAAATGGATACGTTAGGGCGTTTAAAATTCAGATATGCCAATGCGGCCATACATATTTTTGCCAGAGATTTTGTCAGATCTTTGGGAGAAGATAATGCGCTAAGACAGCTGGATGTCCATGCGGCCAAGAAAAAAATTCCCACCATCGATGTCAATGGCAAACCCATTGATCCAGAATCCGCCAATGGCATTAAATTTGAAACTTTCATTTTTGACGCGTTGCAATTTACTGAAAATAGCCTGGTTTTAGAAGTAAATAGGCGAGAAAACTTTAGTCCAATAAAAAATCTGAAAGGCATAGATTCCCTTCAGACCTGCAGAAATGATCAAATCAGACTATTTACTCGATGGCTGCTATCCGCCGGTGCCGAGATTCCTGTTGACGCAAGCGGCTTACCTCCTTTTGATATAGAAATTTCTCCGCTGTTCGCCGAAAATGAAGGCGATTTTTTGTTGAAATGGAATGAACTTAAATCAAAACCAGCCATTTGTGCCGGCAGCTATGTGTCATGATTTTTTCGACAACTTTTGGAAAATCTATACTCCGTTCCTTTCCATAGGCGTTTTATATTTTCTCTATGCTTCAATGAGATAACCACCATCAGGCCAATGCAAAAGACCATGGTTTCATTGCTGTAACCAAATAGATAGGACGTCAATGGTAGGCTTGCCACAAAAGACAGTGAAGCCAACGACACAAATCTTGTAATTTTAAATATCATCAACCAAATCAGAATGCCAATGGCAAAGCACCAAGGCATTAATGTAAGTACCCCACCCATGGCCGTCGCAACGCCTTTGCCGCCTCGAAATTTTAAAAAAATGGAAAAATTATGGCCCAGGATCAATCCAGTGAGCAGTATCAGATTCATGTTTATAGTGAAATCTCTGTATTGGGACAAAAATATATGCTGGACCAGAGCAGTGGGAATAAAACCCTTTAAAAAATCTAGAATAAATACCATAGTTCCTGCCCATTTGCCAATGGACCTATTTACATTGGTAGCTCCAGGATTGCCACTATTAACCTTAAATATATTGATGCCATATATCTTCGCCATGACAACTCCAAAGGATATCGATCCGATGAAGTAGCCACAGAGTAGGGTAGTGAGAGCGAGATAATTTTGGACTAACATTTCCATTAAATTGGCCATTCGCCTGACTAGTTTAAAATTATTGCAATAGAATTGTCCATTAAAAAATCAATTCTCCTTCCACATGGGTCTGTTCATTTTTTACAATTTTTACACTTTTAATTTGATTGGTCACATTTTCTGAACATTTGGCCATCACTTTTATGTAATTTTCCGTATAGCCAGGAAATTTTTCTCCCTGCCTGTCTTCAAATAAAACATCTACCACTTTACCCAGGTTATCATTGTAAAATTTATTTCTTTTTTCCAAACTCACTTGTCTTAAAAATTTGCTTCGACGTAGCTTTTCCTGTTCTGCCACAAATGATTGGCTTGTGGCTGCGGCGGTACCAGGCCTTGGCGAGAAAGTAAATACATGGGCATATTGGATTGGCGAAGTTTTTAAAAATTCCACCGATTCAAGGAAATCTTTTTCAGATTCGCCGGGAAACCCAACCATGATATCGGTGCCAAGACCAAGATCCGGAATGAGCTTGGATATTTTTTGGGCATAGGATAAAAATTCTTCAAAGGAATAGCGCCGTTTCATTGCGGCCAGTATGGAATTCGATGCAGATTGGATTGGGATGTGCAAATAGGCAGCCAATTTATGGTTCCTATCGGCCATTCTTTCGAGAATTTTATCATCAATGGTCCTAAATTCTATGCTGCTAATTCGAATTCTTATGACACCATCCAGAGCATTCAGTCCATCTATTACATCCAAAAGTTTTCTACCATGATTCTCATAAATACCTATATTTACGCCGGTTATAATTATTTCCTTCGGGCCAACAGCTCCATGAACTCTGGCATCTTCCAGGATATTTTCAAAATCACGGCTTTGGGGACTACCCCGTGTAAATGGAATGATGCAGTAGGAGCAAAAGAAATTACATCCGTTTTGTATTTTAAGATTATATCTCTTATCATAGCTGGCCTTAGGAATTTTTTGCAAAAAATATTTAACCTTCTCTGGATTAGGACTATCTATAAATACCGGTCGTTCGCTCTTAGGCTTGGAAATTATCTCCGCCGCATGGCTGGCAATGGAATTTTTATTAGCATTGCTGATAATTAGATCGATGCCATTCATTTTGATCAAAATCTCCTTACCAATGGTTGAATAGCATCCGGTTAGAATTACCCGTGCCTTGGGAAATTTCGAAATCAATGACCTAAGAGTTTGGGTACATTTCGAAATAGCCTGGTTTGTTACGGCACAGCTGTTGATGATTACCAGATCGATATCCGGAGCCAAGTGCTTGGAAATTTTTATTCCAAGTTCTTCCAATTGCTCGCCAAGGGTTACAATTTCCGATTGATTTAATCGGCATCCGAATGATAATAAACAAGCTTTTTTTGGCATCTATCCTGGTGTATATTAACAGGTGCTCTCGTTTTCAATATAAATATATGGTCTGGTTGCATTTTATGACTTGAGTATTTGATCGACGTTGATAATAAACTATTGATTTGGAACCTTGTGAAAATATAAATGCGGTACTTGAGCGTTTCCTTTTTAGGAACGAAGAGTCATTTTTTTCCATTGTAGAACTGACCCATTTGGCCTATAAGAAATCATTTACGGCCCGGGGAAATTTGCCCGGTGTCAATTGTGGAGAAACCTTAGTGCTTACAGGTTATTGGGATGAGCATTCCAAATATGGACGGCAATTTCTGATCCAATCTTTCCGATCGTCGCTTCCGGCGGATGTCCAAGGCATTCGCAAATATCTGGGCAGTGGCTTGATAGATGGCATAGGGAAAGTATATGCTGATAAGATCGTCAACAAGTTCGGTGCCAAGACCTTCGAAATCATATCTTCGGAATCTGCCAGATTGAGAGAGGTGCCTGGAATTGGTCCGATGCGGGCTAAAAACATAAAAAATTCCTGGGATGAGCAGGTATCCATCCGCGATATATTGATTTTTTTACAAACCTATGGCGTCTCAAATTCACTATGTCTTAGGCTTTACAAAATCTATGGAGATCGAGCCAAGCATATTTTGGAAACAGATCCCTATAGAGTGGCCAATGAAGTACCAGGAATTGGGTTTAAAACCGCCGATAAAATCGCGATGAACTTGGGCATGCCAAGTAATCATCATTCTAGGATAGAAGCTGGTATTTGTTTCTGCTTCAATAACTTCGAGACGGTAGGGCACACCTGTGTTAGTCGGGAAATGTTGCTTAAAAGCGCCAGAATTTTACTAGAAGTTCCAGAACCAAAGGTGGATGATCAACTGAAATTTCTCATACAAATTGGCAGTATTTCTGTAACAAAAGATGATTTGCTTCAATTGCCGGCCATGAAAATTGCCGAAGAAACCATCGCCAATGGTTTGGGCAAAATTTTCAAATCCAAAGCCAAATCTCTACCAAATATAGATGTGGAAAAGGCAATTCTATGGGCCCAAAATCGAGAAGGGTTTGTATTTGCCAAAAAGCAGGTCGATGCACTAAAAATGGCATTGACAAGTAAATTATCTATCATCACTGGTGGGCCAGGCACTGGGAAAACCACGATACTGCGGGCTCTGGTGGAAATTTTAGGAACAAAAAATGCTAAGGTTTTGCTAGCTTCACCCACCGGACGAGCCGCCCAACGCCTAGGAGAAATGACCGGAATGCCTGCCAAAACCATCCATCGATTGCTGCAATTCGTGCCCGATGGCCATCGATTTTTACACGACGAAAATACTCCGTTGGCTGCTGATTTCGTAGTGATCGACGAAGCAAGCATGTTGGATACAAAATTAGCCGCTGCTCTGTTTCGAGCCCTGGACTCACAAACCAGCCTATTGTTGGTTGGCGATGTGGACCAATTGCCATCGGTGGGTGCCGGCAATGTTTTATGGGATTGCATAGATTCTAACATATTTTCAGTCACAAGGTTAAAAAACGTGTTTCGTCAAGATAATCGCAGCGATATCGTTTCCATTGCCCATGACATAATTTCCGGTAACCAGGCTTTGCCCAGGCTGATCTGTGACCCGAATTTGGTGGATAAAGATAAGGACTTTAATTTCATTGTGGCCGACGGTCCGGATGATTGCCTAAATAAAGTCGAAATGTTATGTAAAGACTTGCTGCCCAAATGGTATGGCATCGACCCCATTGACGACATACAGGTACTGGTGCCATTGCACCGAGGTACCGTTGGCGTGACTAATTTTAACGAAGTTTTACAGCGAAGCTTTAGCCATGGAGCTTCGAAAACCCATTGGAATAATTTCAGACTTGGAGATAAGGTCATCCAGCTCAGAAACAACTATGACAAAAATATTTTTAATGGCGATTTGGGCAGAATAATCTCCGTAGATACGGTGGAAGGTATTATGACCGTTGATTTTAATGGAGAAAATGTAGAATTGAAAAGATCCGACCTTGGAGACATTGCGTTGGCCTACGCAATTACCATTCACAAGGCCCAAGGCAGTGAGTTTCCTATGGTAATTTTACCCCTAATGAATCAACATTACATCATGCTACAGAGAAACTTAATCTACACAGCTGTGACCCGTGGTCGAAATAAAGTCTTTATTGTTGGCGACCCCAAAGCCTATTATCTGGCAATAAAAAACAATAAATCCACCGAACGAATCACTGGCCTGAAACATCTTCTAAAGTAGGTTGCCCATGCCTCATGCAATTGAAAATTATGCCCAGCAAAGAATAGAGCAACAGTAGGTTAGATCCACCATAACTTATGAAGGGCAGGGATATGCCTTTTGTTGGCATGCAACCGCTTACAACACACATATTCATGATAGCTTGATAGGCTATCATCAGCGTTGCGCCATAGCCCAAGAGCCGGTGATATATTGAACTTTGTTGCCGCAAAATCAGTAGGCAGATAAATGTAAATACAAAAAATAATAACACTATGAAACCGGTGAAAATGAAACCCATTTCCTCACCAATTACTGCCAGGATAAAATCCGTATGTGCTTCTGGCAGATAGGATATCTTTTGCCGGCCTAGGCCGAGACCTTTGCCAAACATACCTCCCGATGCGAAACTCAGTATGCCCTGCCACAGCTGATAGGAACCATCAGATTTATTACCTTCGATGTCCAAAAACGACGTCACCCGCTTTAATCTGACTGGGTTTAGCCATATTAATAGAGAAAAAACCATTCCGCCAAAAATTGCTGTATATAATAAATAGGAAAACTTTGTGCCGGATAAAAATAACAAGGTAATTCCCACCGCAACGAATAGAAATGCCGTGCCATAGTCAGGTTCGAGTAATATTAGCAGAGCAAAGGCACAGAGCACTAACATGGGATAGAAAAAACCATATAACACATTGTCTATTAGATGTATATGTTTCGATATGTAGTATGATAGCCATACTATTATGGCTATCTTTGCAAACTCTGAAACCTGAAAACCAATGCTGCCAAGTTTAAGCCATCGCCGTGATCCATTTACCACTCGGCCGATGTGGGGAATAAGGACTAATACCAATCCAATGGCCATGGCACATATGATGATATGCCGAAATTTACCCAATAATTCGAGCGGAATAAAGGCAAAGATTATCGATGAAAACATCGAACCACAGAGCCAAATAAATTGTTTAGCAAGTAGTTTGTCGGACATGGGAAATGAAGCACTTGAAAGCGCTAACAATCCCATACCTGTCAGCAAAAAAATTGCCACCACAGGACAAACCCCAAGCCAATTGTTTTTAAAAAAATCCCTATACTGCCTGTAATTATCGCTACTCACTGACCTGTACGATGGGAATATTATCTATTCCTTGGAAAAAATCCGAATCATTCATGAAATCGTAATTAGAAATGTTCAACTTCGTGGATGATCGATCGCCCTGAGAACTTGCAATTTTTTCTATACCAGAAGCTTGAGGCACAGATACAGTCGAAATATGATCCTTGGTCGCTTTGGCAATGGTTAATTTTTTCCCCACCTGCAACTTCGACGGATCGCCTAGGTGGTTTACCTGTTGTAAATCAGCAACACTGATGCCCGAACGCTTGGCTATGGACGCCAAAGTGTCTCCACGCTGGATGGTATAATCACCGGCGTAAATGGTTGATGCTCGACTAGATTTGCCTGAACCAGAAGAACTTACATTGCTATTTGGTTTGCCATTAGGAACAGTAAGTATCTTTCCGGCAACTATTTTATCATTGCTCATATTGTTAGCCAACTTTATGTCATTGATGGTCGTATGGAACTTGCTCGCTATCCTAGATAAAGTATCGCCAGACTGGATCGTATACTTGCTACCGGAAATCGCATTCTTCACTTCAGCTTCCGAAACATTTGGCAGGAAAATTTTTTGGCCAGCGATTATCTTGTCGTTTTTATCCAGCTTGTTAGCAGTGAGTATATCGCTGACCTTTAGACCGAATCGCCGAGAAAGTCTCCAAATTGTATCTCCTTTTTTCACCACATAATTGGTACCAATCTTTGGTTTTTCGTCCTTAATAACAATCACATCTTCTTGGATATCAATAGGTTCCATTTCTATATGATCGATTCCACGGGCAATTATCGATCCCACTGGTCGGCTAGGCGTATACCGCGGGCGATGGGATACAGCAGTCCGCGAAGCATAATCAGGTAGACTTTCATTAACCTGATTTTCACTGACTTTTATAATGGTATCATTGGGATTGGGCCCCTTATTTTCATTGAAAGTAGTACTGCATCCAGCTAGGATAACACTCCCAAAGCACGAACCATAAAACGACAATTTATAAAAAAATTTTTTTAATTCCATATTCAAATTCACATAAATCCAATTCATCCATCAACTATGACAATATAAATGCACAGTATGTTAAATTTTCAAATCTAAAATGCATTTTTCAAAAAATTTTCCTCTTTCTTTATAATCCTTGAATTGGTCAAAACTGGTGAATGCGGGGCTAAATAAAACAATATCAGAGACTTGCTGGACAGAATCTCTCACGGCCACATCGACGGTGGAAGAATATTTATGGGGGATATTATTTTTACCCAATAGCTCACAAAGCCCTTTGCCAGTTTCACCAATGAGCAGAGCATAGGAAATTTTATTGTAAATTATTTGTAATATATTTTCCAGCGCATCACCTTTGGATTCGCCGCCACCTATCCATATTACCTTCTGTTGGAAGTTACTAAGAGCAGCATTTAGGGCAGAAAAGGTGGTGGATTTTGAATCATTCCAAAAAAATTTACCACATTTTTTACATACAAATTCCAGTCTATATTTTGGTGGTTTAAAATTTTCCACTACAGGTTTTTTGATAGGTATTTCATTTTTTTTGCAAAATTCGTAGGCAATGGCGAAATTTTCTCGATTGGGAGCCGTCGCCATGGCAGTTTCGACTACCATGGATTCCTGCTCACCATTATAAATGCACTGAATGGCCGAATTAAATTTTTTTGAAACCAAAGAATCCTTTTCATTGGCAAAATTCATCACGCACTTGCCGCAAAAAAATTGATCCGATAGCAACATTCTCACCAGGTTAGATTTACAATTAAAATATTCATCCATACTGGTATGTTTGTTCAGATGATTGGGATAAAAATTCGTCCATATTAAAATATCCGGCGAAAAAAACGAAAGCATGGCGGCCTGGAAGGAGCTCACTTCACAGATCACATGGTCACAGCTTACCATATCTTCTGATAGAACAACATCAGACATTGGCCGACCAATATTTCCGCAAGCCAAAGCCCGATAACCAGCATTTTTTAGCAAAAAGGTTAAAAATTCCGTCGTGGTTGTCTTCCCATTGGTCCCGGTAACTGCAACGATTTTTTTCTTTTTCCTATCGAATTTTCCTTTCATGAATATGTAAGCTAGATCAATTTCCGGAATACATCTCAGAGAATGTTTCTTGGCTAAATTCACCCATCTATGGTCGGGCAAAAAACTTGGACTGCAAATGATAAGCGAATGCCTCTTTAGATCGGCTTCGCTAAAATAACCATAGGATTCATTGTATTCATCATAGACAATGCACTTCAAATTCATGAATTTTAATAGATTGCACGCAGCAATACCACTCGCGCCAGCGCCAAATATACCAATGCTTTTAGAGTTTGATATTTCCTTGAGTTCATCTATTAACATGGTAACGATGGAAATCAGACAAAGGTTAATAAAAATATTTTCGCCAGCCAAAATCAATCTTTTTCTAGCCATCACCGGAAGAAGAAAGGATGGATTTCACAATCTACACAGCCTATTTTCCCACATAGATCTATATGATAGAATTTTGATAGATATGGATTTAGATGGCCCAAGTAGCTGTAAAATTGTATCCACTGGCATTTTTTATAAAATAGCGCTGGATAAAACCAACACCATGGCCCGCGCAGTGGACATAATACGCAAATTAACAGGATTTGATGGAAGCATTAATATCAACATTCATAAAGAGATACCGCCATATTCTGGCCTGGGTGGAGGAAGTAGCAACGGAACCCATGTGTTTCTTTCACTGTTAAGGACACTTGGCCATTCCATGGCCAAAACAGAGATTTTAAAGCATCTGGCAAAAATAGGATCAGATTGCCCATTTTTTTCAAAAAACACTCCTCAATTGGTCTCTGGCCGAGGAGAAATTTTAACGGATCTGGGCAAAAGCTATGTGGCCAAAATCCGTAACCTGAAATTCGCAGTTTTTAAGCCAAAATTTGACATAAATACAGCCTGGGCCTACGCCCAAATGGCAAACGGCTATACAGATGAAGCCAAAGCCAACGAGTTACTAGCGAAGTTTTTACATAACCTTGAGATGGGCAAGCACAGTCCCATCTATAACGATTTTAATTCCCTGGTATTTGAACGTCATTTGGAATTAAAAAATTTGAAAAAAACATTGGCAGATAGAGGTTTTTATATGTCATTAACAGGCTCTGGTAGTGCATGTTTGGTACATTTAAACAGCCACGCAGATTGGCACAGCATTTCTGCTCTGATAAAGGCCAAGCTTGGACAGGATATTTTTATAAGATCCGTAACATGCATGTAATGTAACTCCGTCTAAGGCAATATTATCTATGTGTATCATTTGTTATAAGTCCTTGACTACATCATAAAAAAATATAGAATTTAGCACCGTGTGCTCGGGATGTAGTTGGTATCGAAGATTAATTGTATTGCTATCGAGTTGCCTTTGTCCAGCCGCCGTCATTATACCAAATGATAGCTACGGAAAATCAGCAAAGAAGGTGGATAAAACAGAAATGATGAAAGGAAAGAAAACAATGAAAAGAAATGCCAATAAAGTAACAGCTATCACAGATCAACAAAAGAAACAACAACTGCCAAATGCCTTGGACAGGTCGAATCGGGAGTTTATTTTGATAAAAGCCAGATCTCTTTGCTTTAATTCCGAATACGAAGAAGCCAATAGATTGGTCAATTTTATCCTGGAATATGAACCAGACAATGGAGATGCTTTGTTTCTTAAAGACCTCATCAATAAAAGGATTCAAGCATTTAATAAAGTGAAACAAAAATATTTTGTCGAAGCTAAAACCCACATGATAAATGAGGTCAGCAAAGCCTGGGAATTACCAAAAACTACGGACAAAGATTGGCCAACATCCGATCCAGAAATCGATAATCAAGACGATGTGATTAAAAAATTATCCGATATTATAATACCAAAGATTTCTTTGAATAAAATACCCTTATCTCAGGCCGTTGAAACAATAGGCGAAATGTCTGAACTATACGACAAAGATAAAAATTCAGCTCATCGAGGGGTTAATATAGTACTAATAAAACCCGACGATGTGGATCCATGTATCACTTTAAATTTAAAAACCCTAGCCCTCGATAAAATCCTTAATTTTGTGGCTAAAAGCAGTGGATTTCAAATGGAACTAGAGGATGACGCCATAGTGCTAAGCCCAGTGGGAACTCCAAAGGCAAACAATCTGGAAACCAAATTTTTCACTCTATCCAGATCATCCGTTGTAAGAATGACCGGCCTCCAAGATGATCAAGTAAATCTCACCGAAAAACCAAAAATCAAGACGCTTAGATACGAAAATGATAAAAATAATAAAAATGGTAAAAACAAAACCATGGGCAAAGAAAAATCTATCTCCGAGACTAAGACCACCATGATCGCCGAGGAAGAAAGATTGATAAAACAATTTCTCCAGCATGCTGGTGTTAATTTTGCTGGTATCGAAGGCAGTGATATGGCCTACGATGGCACTCAACTAATTGTAACCCAAACCCCAAGAAATATAAAAAGAGTCACAGAAATATTAAGAAAATATAATTCCATCAGGCAGGTAGAAATCGAAACAAAATTCCTTGAAGTACAGCAAAATGTTCTCGATGAGTTACATTTCAAATGGGACGTAGCCTTTGGCAATCCATCAAAAAATCAATATTTTAGAACCTTCGGAAAAGAAAGCAAAGAAAGGGATGCACTGAGGTCACTGAGCGGAGCCTTCGGTTTGCAGGACTCCACCAGCGGCGAAGGATCCATTGTCCAAAAAATAACCGACTCCGCCACCGGAACAATACATTCCGAAAAAATTGACATATCCAATGTGATGCCGTCGCCACCCAGTGGCATAAACATAGGAGCGAATATCGGAGCCATGGGCGCCATCACCGGTGTATATAACCACGTGAAGGTCAACCTTTTAATAAAAGCCCTCGAACAACAATCCGGATCGGATCTCATGAGTGCTCCAAAATTGACCGTATTATCAGGTAAAACAGCTAAAATCACCGTTGCCCAGGAATTTATTTACCCAAGGACCTATGGTGCAATAACTTCCGATGTGGGATCCACCACTAGCAGCACCGGTACTGGTGCCGCCGGAGTCACCATAACTGCCGGAACTCCCAGCGATTTCACCACCAGAAACCTGGGCGTTGAAATGAGTGTAACACCGATGGTAGAAGAAAATAATTGCATAAGTCTGCGACTAGAACCCAGGGTCACCGAATTTGAAAAATTCATAGAGTATGGCGGCCGGAGCATAGCCATTTCAGGCGATACCACGGTTAATATTCCTTCGGGATTTCTTCAGCCAATCTTTTCAACCAGAGAAATAAAAACCGAAGTGACCATATTCGACGGCGCCACGGTGGTAATGGGGGGATTGACCAGAGAAGAGGTCAAGGAAGTCCATGATAAGGTTCCGATTCTTGGAGATATACCATTGGTTGGAAAGCTTTTCCGATCCAAAGGTGAAACGTCGCAAAAGAAAAATCTACTTATTTTTGTCACAGCAAATATACTCTCACCAGGCGGTGTTCCATTACGCCATGCCATAACAAAGGACCATAGAATGAAAGTATATCAAAACAAAATGAAAAAATCGGACCTATAGATATAACTCCAATCCATCAAAAAACCTCCGGATTTCCTTCTGAGCACTTTCGGCCGAATCGGATGCATGGGCAATATTTCTCATTTTATCTTGGCCAAAGTCACCGCGAATTGTACCCTTTGGGGCCTGGGCAGAATCCGTTGGACCAAGCAAATCTCTGACCTTTTTTATGCCATCGTTGCCTTGCAACACTAACAAAATTACCGGCCGGGCACTCATAAATTCTACCACCTCTGGGAAAAATGGCAAATTCACCAGATGGGCATAGTGATCATTCAGAAGCTCCAACTGGAGTTTTATCATTTTACAGGCCACTATTTCCAAACCAGCCTGTTGAATTCGATCAATGACCGCACCGGAAAGCTTCCTTTCCATGCAATCTGGTTTCAAAATTACCAATGTATTCTCAATCATGGGATTAACGGCTACTATATTTGCATCATTTGGCAATGGTATTTCTGCATTTGAAGAAAAATTTTGAGCAAAAATATTACTCTGAATAGCCAAAGCATTGACTCCAAGTGTCATAGCCATCAACATAAACCTTAAAATCATCATCAGCGGTCTAGGTTAACAAAATAAATGTCTTTTCAATATTAAAATTTGCTTGCAATATTCACAAAATTCCATCCCTTGCGCTCCATGTTTTTGGTTGATGAAAGATCTTTCAATTTTTTCCATTACCTCAGTCCGATAAATAAATTTTTATCCCATTGGTGGCGCTAGGCGCTGGATCGATACATTAAAATAATCAAAATCAACATTTTGGCAATTCATGTTACTTAGTAATGTTTTTTTATAACAAATCTAATCAATTAAAAAATTATGCAAAAATTTATAGGTGCAGTAAGTATTGTGTGTGGCACGGCCATAGGCGCAGGACTAATAGCCTTGCCATTGGCCCTGGCAAAGGTGGGAATAGCCATCACGGAAGTTCTCATATTAGTTAATCTTCTTGTTGCCTACAGGACATCCTGCGTTATGATAGATATAAATCATCATCTATCAAAGGGAACGAGCATAGTTGAATGCAGTAAAATTCTGTCCGGAGATTGGATGCGAATGCTGGCAATGGCTAGTTTTTTCGCCCTGTCTTTTTCGCTTTTGGCTGTATATATTGCGTGTACAGCTGATATAATATCAGCAGCATTTGGCCAAAAAAGCTCAACGATGATCGTAATATTATGTGGAACAGTGTTTTGCATTTTATTTTCTTTGAAGGTGAAATTGCTTAGCAATCTGAATTCTATATTCTTTATTTTGCTTATTTTATCGATCTTTACAGTATTGTTCAAAGTATTCATAAAGTCTTTCTCCATGCCTTTTTTTAGCGATATATCGAATGGCAACCATATATTTTCAGCTCTACCAATATTGTTTACATCCTTCGGAGTGCAAAATGTATGTCCCCATGTGTACGATTTTCTCGATAAAAATCATGAAAAAACCAAGAGGGCATTCCTAGTGGGCATAATATTTACTGCGATCATATATATGAGCTGGATCTATGTGGTCCTAACTTCCATT
>JAIRTH010000042.1 GCA_031255005.1 Puniceicoccales bacterium
ACTGTTGAAGGTTTTTTATGCAGAAGACTAACAAATCCATAGTGAAGAGGTTTAAAGTGACCGGAACTGGTAAGATATTACGCAGGACTTCTGGGCACAGGCATTTCCTAAGAAATAAGACTGTCAAGCAGAAGAGAGTTGCTAGACATGATCATCTGGTTTCACCTGGATTTGCGAAGCGGATATGTAAAGCCATAGCCGCTGGACTTTAACGTATTGTATTAAAAGATATTATAAGCCATATTATTGGCTTTAGCCATAACTAAGGAAGATATTATGCCAAGGGTAACAAATGCAGTGGCCACGAGAAAACGTCGAAAACGGATTCTCAAAATGGCTCGTGGATATTTCGGCAACAAATCAAGGCTGTATAGATATGCCAAAGAACAGGTTTATCGAGCCGGCGTTTTTGCCTATAGAGACAGAAAAAAGCACAAGACGCATATGCGGCAACTGTGGATAATTAGAATCAATGCAGCTTGTCGTGAGCTCGGTATGCAATATTGCCGACTCATTGCAGGCCTCAAGGCTGCTAATATAAATCTTGACCGCAAGTCATTAAGCGAAATAGCGATAAATGATTATGCTACTTTTAAGACAGTGGTAGAAAAGGCCAAAGTAGCTCTATCATCAACTAGTTAGATCTCCTTCCATGGTCCAGGACGGCATAGATTTGGCTTCATTGGCCGAACAGATAGATGTCATAAAACGCCAGTTGGTTGACGCCGTATCTCCTTCGGAGATAGATCATTTGCGAACAAAAATTTTTGGAAACCAAGGTGCTATACGTCGGGCAATGAAAGGGTTAGCGTCTTTACCAGCTGATGAAAAACCATCCATTGGTAAGGTCATAAATGAAACAAAAGATGAGTTAGAGCGGCTTATCGCTGCCAAGGTCGAAGAAATTGAGGCAAGTGAATTTAATAAAAAGCTTGGCCTCCAACCACTTGAATTTTCCATTGACAATCCAGGCCAACGAGGAACACTGCATCCCATTACCCAGATTCAGAGAAAAATCGAAGAAATCTTTGGTCGAATGGGGTTCACCGTGGCCCGAGGCACTGAAATTGAAACTGAGTGGTTTTGCTTCGACGCACTGAACACTCCTGAAAATCATCCGGCCCGAGATGAGATGGATACCTTTTTTTTGCCCGATGAAGTGGTCGTGTCATCAACCAGTAAACACTTGAGTGAACGCTATTTACTACGTTCACATACCTCCACAGTCCAAATTAGAACCATGATGAAAGAAAGGCCTCCATTGAAAATAATTGCTCCGGGAAGGACATTTCGGCGAGACACGGTCGATGCAACCCACAGTGCAAATTTTCATCAGTGCGAGGGTTTATATGTGGCCGAAAATGTTACGGTTTGTGATTTGAAGGCGATTTTAAACTTTTTGCTACATAGTCTTTTCGGCGATGACATAAAGTTTCGACTACGACCAAGTTTTTTCCCATTCACCGAACCAAGTTTCGAAGTCGATATGATGTCCAAACATCTGGGATCTCTGAGCAATCAATGGATAGAAATACTTGGTTGCGGAATGGTTGATCCAGAAGTATTTAGCGCCGTTGGCTACGATCCAAATCAATGGTCAGGCCTTGCTTTCGGTGTTGGTTTGGAAAGAATCGCTATGCTACTGCATGGCATCGATGACGTCAGAATGTTTTACCAGAATGATCTAAGATTTTTAAATCAGTTTGCCTAGGGCTCGAGTTCACATGTCTAATATTCACCCATCTGCCATAGTCAGCGACTCAGCTCTTCTCGAAGATGGAGTGACAATAGGACCCTATTCCATTATAGGAGAAGGAGTTAAACTAGGAAGCGGGACAACTGTTCTATCCCATTGCTCTATCCATCGCTGCACCATTGGCAACCACTGCCTAGTCGATAATTTTTCCACTCTTGGCGGCCTTCCCCAGATAGCTGGCTTCGACTCAACCAAGGCTGGTACCATCATCATCGGAGACAATACCGTTGTGCGAGAACATGTTACGTTGAGCACTGCTTCGGCAAAGGATAAATTAACCAAAATTGGAAATCATTGTTTACTCATGGCCTGCTCCCATGTGGGCCACGATTGTACGCTTGAAAATAATATAACTCTTGCCAATAGCGCCCTTCTTGGCGGCCACGTGCATCTGCAAAATGACTGTTTCATCGGCGGCAATTCGGCCATTCATCAGGGCTGCCTCGTTGGCGCCGGCACGATAATCAGCGGAATTTCCGGAGCATCCAAACACGTACCACCCCATAGCATAATTGCTAACCGCAACGAACTCATTGGATTAAATCTCATTGGCCTGCGACGTCGTGGCGTTAGCTCGGCAGCAATCAGTGAATTATCAAACCACTTCACCATTATCTTCAAAAAAATGTCCGGAAGATTGGAGGAACGGGCCGAAAAGTTGCTCTCGGAAAATAAGATAGAATACAATGAGACACTCCAATTCCTGAAGTTTTTCAGAAATAAAGCACCCAAAGGATTCTGCACTCCAAGAAAGTGATCAATCACAAATTTTTAAAGAACTATTAAAGGTTTCAATGTCAATCGCCGTATGCGCCCTATCCACATGCGCCGCAAAAGCAATCATAGCAGCATTGTCCTCGGCATGCCTCGGCTCTGGCAAAAGTAGCATCGTTTCGCTGGCCTTGGACAATTTATCTAACCTGTTGCGCAGTAGCAAATTATTGGATACTCCACCGGAAACACCCATGCTATTGTAGGTTTTTTCAGCCAACGCCACTTCCACCTTATCAATCAACGGCTCCACCAGCGCTGCCTCATAGCTTGCGCAGATATTTGGCAATTCACTGGCGAACACATCATCATCGGTAATTTTTTCCAACATATATCGAAGACTGGTTTTCAGCCCAGAAAAACTAAATTTCATCTCATCTTTGTTTGAAAATGCCCTGGGAAAATGGAAAGCATCGGGCTCACCTTCCATGGCTAATTTTTCTATCTCTGGCCCTCCAGGATATCTCAGGCCCAACAACTTAGCACCTTTATCAAAGGCCTCTCCGGCCGCATCATCGACGGTCTCAGCAATCACATAAATTTCCAAATCACTCCGAATTTCAAATAAAATGGTATTTCCTCCCGAGGCCAATAGACCCAAATGCGGCAAAAAATCATCTATCCGCGCATGATATATCGACATAAATGGCGAAAATGCATGGCCACGCAAATGATTTACCCCACACACATCCGCTCGAAATATGGCCGCCAATGTGTGCGCAAAAGCCACACCAAGACTCAATGAAGCTGCTAACCCCGGTCCGTAGGTAACTGCCACTCTGAACCTTTCATCCAAACATCCATTTTTTTTTAATTCATAGAGTAGCGGCGCAAAATTGTCCATATGAGCCCTGGCAGCCAATTCCGGAACCACACCACCAAATCGTTTATGTATAGCCAGTTGCGACAGTTTACGCTCAAAAATAATCCCAGATTTCTTGGAAAAAACTGCCACACAGCTGTCGTCACAGGAACTTTCGATTCCAATAATATTCATATCATTCAAAATCCGGAAACAACTCTATCACATGCTCCAACGGCGCAATCATATCCCCTTCATGGCTTGGCCTCTCTAA